>CAZMTB010000171.1:0-26620 GCA_964569095.1 uncultured Aquificales bacterium | reverse complement strand
ATCTGTCTTTCACTTATCCACTTGTAGACCGTATCCCGTTTGATCCCGAGATAGGCCGCAATCTCATCTACGGAGAGCCATCGACCTTCCATTATTCGTCTCCACCCACTCTGAGCATCTCATAAGGTTGTCTCGCAACGGCCTCTTTTTTCCATTCGGTTGATGATCAGGTTTACCATGAACCAGACTCGGATTGAAGTGGTGAAGTGGTACCAGATTTTTGTACACCCTTGGAGCCATTTTAAGTTCGCTTCCACTGCCTCCTCCGCCTCTCATGCAGCCATACCCATCCGGTATACTTCGTCAGGCGTACGGTACTCTAACGCCTGATGGAATCTCTCACCGTTGTAGGACTCAAACCAAAGCCTCAGGCCTTCCCTCAACTCAGCTACAGAGACAAATTCTCTCATGTATATGAGCTCGTACTTCAACGAACGCCACAGCCTCTCTATGAAGATGTTGTCCCTGAAACTGCCTTTCCCATCCATGCTGATCTTGATCCCATTCTCCTTCAGTACACCTATGAACCCTTCGCTGGTATATTGGCTACCCTGATCCGAGTTGAATATCTCGGGTCTCCCATGAAGCCCTATGGCCCTTTCAAGGCACGGTACGCCTTTCTGGGGAGGGGAATTTTAGCTAAGGGGAGTTGACAGCATTTGCAGCGACGGGCTTTTCTCAATAGAGTTCTCTCCCCACAAGAGGAGGTGGAGCATGGGCCATGACGACACCAGGGCCTTCGTGAAGAACGCCTTAGAGGCCGCTATTCGCATAGCGGTGATAGGGGTTTTAGTGGTCTGGACCTACCACATCGTGAAGCCCTTTCTCATGCCCGTGGTGTGGGGCGGAATCATTGCCATTGCGGTTCATCCCTTCACCGAGAAGGTTGCAGGGATGCTGGGGGGGCGCCGCAGGGTTGTGGCGGGCCTCTTCGCCCTCGTTGTGATCGTGGCCCTTTTAGTGCCTCTTGCCCTGCTTTCTGCATCTACCCTCAATGCTTTGCAACCCTGGATCAAAAACCTCAACAGGTTTCATCTTTCTGTTCCCTTGCCCCCGGCTAGCGTGAACCAGTGGCCCGTGATTGGTCACGAGGTCACCAAGCTGTGGACCCTTGCGGCGACGAACCTCGGCACCTTGCTGCGGCACCTCGAGCCCCAGATAAAGGTGGCAATCACCTCCCTTTTCGGCTTCGTGGGCGGTGGGGTGAAGATGGTGGTGGTGTTCTTAATCTCGATAGTGATTGCCGCGGTATTCCTGGCCACCTCTGAAAGCTCTTCTCGGGCGGCCTTGATGGTGGTTCAGAGGTTTGCCGGCAACAGGGCGCCAGAGATCTGCGAGGTCGCCACCTCGACCATCAGGGCGGTGATGCTTGGGGTTGTGGGAGTGGCGGTGATTCAGTCGGTTATGGCTGCGGCGGGTATGCTGGTGGTTGGGGTGCCCTTTGCGGGGCTGTGGGCGATACTGGTCTTGGTGTGTGCCGTGGTTCAGATCCCCACCATACTGGTTCTCGGCCCCGTTGCGGCCTGGGTCTTCTTCTCGAAGGATAACACAACGGTGGAGGTTCTCTTCCTTCTCTGGTGCCTGGTGATAGGGCTTAGCGACAACTTCTTGAAGCCCCTCTTCATGGGAATGGGGGTGGATATACCCATGCTGGTGATCTTCGTGGGGGCCATTGGCGGTATGATCATGTGGGGAATCATAGGGCTCTTCATAGGAGCGGTGATAGTGGCCATCACCTACAAGCTCTTCCTGGTCTGGATGAGGGAGCAGAACGGCTCCCACCCTCCTCCGGCGGAGCCGTCCCGGGATTGAAAATTCTACCTTAGTCCCAGCACCTGGTCCATGCCGTAGATGCCGGGCCTTTTGTTGACCACCCAGCGGGCTGCCCGTAGGGCTCCCCGGGCGAAGGTCTCGCGGCTGTGGGCCTTGTGTACCAGTTCTATCCTCTCTCCCAGGGTCCCGAAGGTCACTGTGTGCTCGCCCACCACGTCTCCTGCGCGAAGGGCCATAATCCCAATCTCTCCCCGTCTTCTCTCTCCGGTTATTCCCTTTCGCCCAAACACCCCTACCTGGTCCAGGTTGACCCCTCGTCCCTTGGCGGCCCGTTCTGCGAGTCTCAGGGCGGTGCCGCTGGGAGCGTCCTTCTTGAACCTGTGATGGGTCTCAACGATCTCGATGTCGTAGTCGTCGTCCAATATGGACGCCACCTGCTCCACCAGGTTGAAGAGCAGGTTCACCCCAACGCTCATGTTGGGGGCCCACACGGCGGGTATCTTCTGTAGCAGGGAGGTGAGCCTCTCGGACTCCTCCTTGGAGAACCCGGTGGTTCCCACCACCATGGGAATGCCCCTTTGCGAGGCCACCTCGGCGTTCTTTAGGGTGGCCTGGGGAAGGGTGAAGTCTATAACCACCACGGGAATCTCGCCCTGGCAGAGCTCCAGGGCTGAGTCGAGGGCACTGGCTATGGTGCACTCGCCCTCTATTCCCGCCTTGCCAACCGGTTTGCCGCAGAGGGGATGTCCCGGTGCCTCCGTGGCTCCCAACAATGCGAGGTCTTCTGCCTCGGTCACCAGGCGGGCGATGGTCTTGCCCATGCGCCCACCCACTCCTGCAACCACTATGCCTATCATGGCTCTTCCTCAGTGGTGGAGGAGTCCAAAGCTCTCCAGCACCTTTGAGAGGCGTTCCTTGTTGGTCTGGGACATTTCGCAGAGGGGCAACCGCAGATGAGGCTCTATCTTGCCCATCATGCCCAGGGCGGTCTTAACGGGAATGGGGTTGGTCTCGTAGAACATGGCCTCGCTCATGGGCATCAGCCTGTTGTGCAGTTCCAGGGCCCTCTGGTGGTTGCCCTCGTTGAAGGCGTTCACCAGGCCTGCCATGAGCTCTGGCACAACGTTGGCCACCACCGAGATCACCCCTTTTCCTCCTACGCACAGGAAGGGGTAGACTATGAAGTCGTCTCCCGAGAGGAGTGCGAAATCCTCTTTCTCAACCGCCAGCAGCACCTCCGTGGCCCTTCGGATGGACCCAGTGGCCTCCTTAACCCCTATAACCTGGGGGAGCTTAGATAGCCTTCCTATGGTTGAGGGCAGGATGTCTACCCCGGTCCTGCCGGGCACGTTGTAGATCACCATGGGAAAGTCGGCCTCCTTGGCCAGGTACGAGTAGTGGCGGAAGAGGCCCTCCTGGGTGGGCTTGTTGTAGTAGGGAGTGATCACCAGTGCCGCGTCTGCCTTGACCTCTTTGGCAAACTGCACCAGGGAGAGCGACTCCGCCGTGGAGTTGGAGCCTGCCCCGGCGATCACTGGTACCCTTCCCTTCACCTGGTCCACCACTATCCTGATCACCTCCCGGTGCTCCTCGTGGCTCAGGGTTGCAGACTCCCCGGTGGTGCCACAGGGCACTATGCCGTGGGTTCCAGAGGAGATGTGAAACTCCACGAGCTCTCTCAGCCTCTCCTCGTCCACCGCTCCGTCTCTGGTGAACGGTGTCACGATTGCAACTATGGATCCTCCTATGCTGGCCATGATAACCCCCTATTCTTCAAAGTAATTCTAACATCCGGGCCCCTCACCATTCCCAGGCCTCGGTGTGCATCACCCCGTCGTACACCCACCTGGTGCCCCCCTCCAGAAAGAGCCTGTCTCCCTCCAAGGAGACCAGCAGAACCTCTCCGCTTCTGGTGGTCACCTTCACCGGTGGTTCTACCAGTTGCTGCTTTATTCCAATGTAGGCCGCGGCGGTTGAGCCGGTGCCGCAGGCCAGGGTCTCGTCTTCTACTCCCCTCTCGTAGGTGCGTATGGAGATGGAGTTTTTCCCGGTTACCGATGCGAAGTTTACGTTGGTTCCGGCAGGGGAGAAGTCTGGGTGGAAACGAATGGCCCTGCCCAGCTCTTTCACCTGGACGCCATCCAGGTCGTCCACCCAAATCACCACGTGGGGAACCCCTGTGTCCACGAAGGAGTAGTCCAGCTCTCCTCCCTCCAGGGAAAGCCTTTGCCCCAGTTTTAGTCCCTTTGGAGGGGTGAGCTGTAGCTTCACCACGCCCCCCTCTTTCACCTCTGCCTCCAGCTCCCCCGCCAGGGTGGCGAAGGTGAGCCTCTGGGGGGCAATTCCCCTCTCGTAGGCGAACCTGGCAGCGCAGCGCCCGCCGTTTCCGCACATCTCCGCCTCTGATCCGTCGGAGTTGAAGAACCTCCAGCGGAAGTGGGCGTCCTTGGAGGGTACCAGCACGATGAGGCCGTCTGCCCCTACCGACATGGCGCGGGAGCAGACCTTGGGCACCATCTCCCTCAGCTGGTCAACGGGGAAACCCTCGGTCATGTTGTCTATCAGGATGAAGTCGTTTCCGCTTCCCGTCAGCTTTGCAAAGGGAATGGCCCTTATCATTCCTCCTCCTCGCTGAGTAGAAAGGAAGGAATCTTCTCCCCCCTAACCAGGTCTTCGAACTCCTCCCTATCCCGTATGATCCAGTGGACTTCCCCCTTCACCAACACCTCGGCCACCCTACACCTGGAGTTGTAGTTTGACGACATGGTGAACCCGTACGCCCCCGCGGAGCAGACCGCCAGCAGGTCCCCTGGCTCAACGGGGGGAAGCCTTCGGTCCTGGGCGAGGAAGTCTCCGCTTTCGCAGATGGGTCCCACCACGTCCCACACCTCTCCCTCTCCCTGGCGCTGAGGAGAGACCATTATGCCGTGGTAGGCCTGGTATAGGCTGGGGCGTGCCAGGTCATTCATGGCGGCGTCTACCACCAGGAAGTTCTTCGTCTCTCCCCTCTTTTCGAACAGCACCCTGGTTACCAGGATACCGCAGTTGCCCGAGATCCACCTTCCAGGTTCCATGTGAAGGTTTATCCCCCTCTCCTTCAACAGGGGCACTATCGCCTCTGCGAGCTCAGATGGGGTGGGTGGTGTCTCGTCGTGGTACCTGATGCCCAGTCCGCCACCCATGTCCAGATCCCTTATCTCTATTCCCTCATCCCTGAGCTCGTCCACGAGGGCCACCACCCTCTCCACGGCGTTTCTGAAGGGGGAGACGGTGGTTATCTGGGATCCGATGTGGCAGTGGATGCCCACAATCTCTATGCCTTCCAGGGACAGCGCCCTTTTGTAGAGGGCCTTTGCCCTTTCTGGAGTTAGGCCGAACTTGCTCTTCTTCAGCCCAGTGGAGATGTAGGGGTGGGTCTTTGGATCCACGTCGGGATTCACCCTTACCGCTATCGGTGCCCTCTTGCCCATATCCGTTGCAACCTGGTTTAGGGTTTCTAGCTCTGCCTCTGATTCAACGTTGAAACAGCCTATGCCCAGCTCCAGGGCGTACCTCATCTCCCATGCCTGCTTGCCAACGCCGGCAAACACGATGGACGAGGGAGATGCCCCTGCCCTGATGCATCGGAAGATCTCTCCCGCAGAGACCACGTCCATTCCGCATCCTTCCGATGCAACGATTCGCAGTATGGCTATGTTGGAGTTTGCCTTCACGGCGAAGTGGATCTGGGTGGGAATCTCCGAGAAGGCCTGTTTCAAGGTCCTTATTCTCTCAACCAGATGGCTGTAGCTGTAGAGGTAGAAAGGGGTGCCCACCTCCTCTGCGATCACCTCCAGAGGAACCGATTCGCAGTAGAGCTCCCCCTTCTGGTAGTAGCATGGAATCTCTGTCACCTCACTCCTCCTTGGTAACCCTTATTCTGAAGACGGCTGCGTGGCTTTCGTTTCCGCTCTTGTCCACCGCCGTCACGTAGTAGAGGTAGGTGTGTCTTGGCTTCGCATCCCTGTCCTTGAAGACGGGTGCGGTTATGGGCTGGGGCGTTAGCAACACCTTTTCGCCCCTTCCCTCCCGGCGGTACACCCGGTAGCCTGCGAGGTCTGGTTCTCCGTTGGGGGACCACGCCAGGTAGACCATTCCCTGCAGCACGGTTCCCGAGAGGCTTTCGGGAATGGCAGGGGGGGTGGTGTCAACGGGAGTGGCCCTCACCACCTGTGAGGGTGCGCTCTCCAGCAGCCCTCCCTCCACCTTGGCCACGGATCTAACCTGGTACCTGTACTCCACTCCGTTGGTCACCTTTTGGTCTTGGTAGTGGGTTTGGAAGACGGGTTGAGAGTTTAGAGGGAGACCAAATGGATTCTCACCCTGGGTGCGGTAGATCCTGAATCCCAGCCCCGGTGAGGGTGCCTCCCAGCTCAGGGTCACCTCTCCTTCCCCTGGCCTTGCCGAGAGGTGGAGAGGGGGGTCTGGCGGTGGGCCGTAGTGGAAGGTCTCTTCCTGGGGCGGTGCATCGTGCCTGCCCCATACCTCTATCCGGTACTGGTAGAGCATGCCCGTCCTTGCCTTCAGGTCTCTAACCACCACCTGGGAGCCAGGGGACGCCTTGCCCTTGGCCACCTTCTTGCACTCTCCCACCAGGCACCTCGACACCTTGTATCCCAGGTCTCTCTTTATCTTTGCCCCTTTCATGTAGTGGGTGGGCAGGCGAAAGGTTAGGATCACTTCGCCGTACCTTCCCACTATCTCTTCGATCACGGCGGGTTGTGGTATTCGGTGTTTGGGCTTCAAGGGTGGTGCCTTGTGGCCGCATCCCCCCATCACCAGCATGGAGGCCACCACCGCCAGGCTTGTGGTAACTTGTAGAAGGCTGAAAAGTAGGACTCTACTGCTCTTCACCCAAGACCTCCTTCCACCGGGCGATCTGTCTCTCTACTTCGGCCCGGGAGGTTCCCCCGAAGGAGTTTCTGCTGTTTACCGACTCCCTGATTCCCAGCACCTGGAAGACGTCCTCCTCGATGAGGGGAGAGAATCCCTTCAGGGTCTCCAGGGTTAATTGGTCGAGTTCAAGGCCCTTCTCCACGCAGTGGGCCACGATTCTTCCCACCACCCCGTGGGCATCCCTGAAGGGTACCCCCTTTCTCACCAGGTAGTCTGCCAGGTCTGTGGCGGTGGTGAATCCCTCCCTCGCCCTCTTCTCCAGCACCTCTCCGTTGAAGGTGATGCCCCTAACCATGCCGGACATCACCTGCAAAGAGCCTTTCACCGTCTCCAGCGCGTCCAGTAGCGGCTCCTTGTCCTCCTGCATGTCCCGGTTGTAGGCCAGGGGGAGACCCTTCATGGTGGTGAAGAGGGAGACCATTGCCCCGAGCACCCTGCCCGTCTTTCCCCTCACCAGCTCCGCCACGTCGGGGTTCTTCTTTTGTGGCATGATGCTGCTTCCGGTGCAGA
Source organism: uncultured Aquificales bacterium (assembly GCA_964569095.1). GTDB lineage: Bacteria > Thermosulfidibacterota > Thermosulfidibacteria > Thermosulfidibacterales > JALWSI01 > JALWSI01. Next base: position 19,402 of record CAZMTB010000171.1, on the reverse strand, counting down.
ACCCGTCGGGCAGGGTGACAAAGGAGAACTCTGTGCTGCTCCAGAGAACAATCTCCTCTGCCATGCGAGACAGGTGTATCGCCACTATGGAGAGTATGGATAGCATCTCGAGGGCAAAGTCCCTGTCGGATACGCTGTCCATGGCGTTGCCCGTGGGCGCACTTAGGCCGAGCTCCTGACAGGTGAAGTGCCGGTCTACGGGGAACGAGGTGCCCGCAAGGGCACAGGAGCCCAGGGGAGACAGAGATGCCCTTTTGGCCCAGTCCCTTAGCCTCTCCTTGTCCCTCTGGAACATCTCCACGTAGGCGAGGAGGTGGAATGCCACCAGTACGGGCTGGGCGTGTTGAAGGTGGGTGAATCCCGGCATCACCAGGTCTATGTTGGCCTCTGCCCGTTCCAGAAGGGCCTCTTGCATCTCCCTCAGCAGGTTGACCAGCCTCTCCTTCTCCCGGAGAAGGTAGAGCCGAAAGTCCAGGGCAATCTGGTCGTTCCTGCTGCGGGCGGTGTGGAGCTTACCCCCTACCGGCCCTATCTTCTCTTTCAGCCTCTGTTCCACGTGCATGTGGATGTCCTCTAACTCGGCCTTGAAGGGGAGCTTGCCCTGGGCGATCTCCTCTTCGATCTCGTCCAGGCCTTTCAGAATGGCCTCGCCCTCCTCTTTGGAGATGATGCCCTGCTTCACCAGCATGCGGCAGTGAACCCTGCTGCCCTCGATGTCTTCCCGGAATAACAGGTGGTCGTACTCTATGGAGGAGGTGAACTCCTCAACGAGCCTGTCGGTCTCTTCAGTGAACCTGCCTCCCCAGAGCTTTCCCACGGGTCAGAACCCTCCCGGCAGGTTGGTGTTGGGGGTTATGCGTTGCAGCATACCCATGAGCTCCTCCTGCTTGGGAGAGGCCGATACTGCCACCTCGTACTCTATGAGCCCCTGTTCGTAGAGCTTGGCAAGGGACTGGTTCATGGTCTGCATGCCGTGGTGTATCTGACCGGCCTGCATCACCGAGTAGATCTGGTGAAGCTTCTCTTCTCGTATCAGGTTTCTGATGGCGGGGGTGGGTACCAGCACCTCGGAGGCCAGTACCAAACCGCTCTTGTCGGCCTTGGGCAGGAGCTGTTGACACACGATTCCCTCGATGACGAAGGAGAGTTGGGCCCTGATCTGGGGCTGCTGGTGTGCGGGAAAGGCGTCTATTATCCTGTTTATGGTCTCCACCGCCGAGTTCGTGTGGAGCGTGGCGAAGGTTAGGTGTCCCGTCTCTGCAAGGGTGAGGGCAGCGCTCATGCTCTCCAGGTCTCTCATCTCTCCCACCAGCACCACGTCTGGGTCTTGCCTGAGCACGAACCGTAGTGCCCTGGCAAAGGAGTCGGTGTCCGAGTGCACCTCCCTCTGGTTCACCAGGCACTTCTTGTGGGGGTGAAGGTACTCAATGGGGTCCTCCACCGTTATGATGTGTTTGTAGTAGGTCTCGTTGATGCGGTCTATCAGCGCCGCCAGGGTGGTGCTCTTTCCTGAGCCGGTGGGTCCCGTAACCAGGATGAGCCCCTTCGACTTTGATACGAAGGTGTTCACCACAGGAGGAAGCCCGAGCTTCTCCAGGGGCATCGCCTCGTAGGGGACCCTTCTGAAGGCCCCTGCCACTGCGCCCCTCTGTTTGAACACGTTTGCCCTGAACCTGGCCACCCCCTGGATTCCAAAGGAGAAGTCCACCTCGTGCTCCTCTTCGAACACCTTCTTCTGGAGATCCGTCATCACGCTGTAGCAGAGCCTCTGGGTGTCTGATGGTGCCAGGGGATCCACCCCTTTAACGGGCATCAGGTCGCCGTGGAGCCTCATCCTGGGGGGATTTCCCGTGGTTATGTGAAGGTCGGTGGCGTTCTTCTCAACCATCTGCCTCAAAAGATCTTCCAAAGAAACCATCTCAACTCCTCCCAACCTGCCCTAAACGGTGACTCTGAGCACCTCCTCGGGGCTGGTTATTCCCTCTCTCATCTTCTCTATACCACTCTGCCTGAGGGTGACCAAACCCTCTTCCAACGCCTGGTCGAAGATCCTGTCTGCCGACACCTTCTGCACGATCAGCTTCCCTATGGTGTTAGAGACGGGCATGATCTCGTAGAAAGCCACCCTTCCCTTGTATCCCGTGTGGTTGCAACGGGCACATCCCCTGCCGTGGTAGAACGGCCCATCGTCCATGGAGAGACCCAGCCGCTCCAGGAGCTCCGGGGGTGGGTCTTTGTACTCCTCCTTGCAGTACTTGCAGATCTTTCTCGCCAGTCTCTGGGCTACCACCAGGTGGACCGAGGAGGAGACGAGAAAGGGCTCTACTCCCATGTCTACCAACCGGGTCACCGTGGAGGGTGCGTCGTTGGTGTGAAGGGTGGAGAAGACCAGGTGTCCCGTTAAGGCGGCCTTGATGGCGATGTCTGCGGTCTCCAGGTCCCTGATCTCTCCCACCAGGATCACGTCAGGGTCCTGCCGAAGGAAGGACCTGAGGGCTGCGGCAAAGGTTAGGCCGATGTCCTCTTTGGTCTGTATCTGGTTTATCCCCTCGAAGTTGTACTCCACCGGGTCTTCGATGGTCATGATGTTGATGTCTGGCCTGTTGATCTTCGAGAGGGCGGAGTAGAGTGTGGTGGTCTTTCCCGAGCCAGTGGGTCCGGTTATGAGCACCATTCCGTATGGGCGCTCTATTGCCTCGTTGAACATCTCCAGCTGCCTCTCGTTGAAACCGAGGATCTTCAGATCGAAGGTTAGGCTGGCCTTCTCGAGAATCCTCAAAACCACCTTCTCCCCGAAGATCGTGGGTATGGTGGATACGCGCAGGTCGGCCTCTCTACCCTTTATTCTCACCTTGGCACGACCGTCCTGGGGCAGGCGTCTCTCCACGATGTCCATGTGTGAGAGTATCTTGGTCCTGGCGATGACCGCGTCTCTTAGCCTGAAGGGCACCTCGATTTGCTCGTGTAGCACCCCGTCTATTCGGTAGCGCACCCTGAAGCGCTTCTCGTAGGGCTCCATGTGGATGTCGCTGGCACCCTTGGAGAGGGCGTCGCTGATGATGTAGTTCACAAGGCGGATCACCGGTGCCTGGTTTGCGAGATCTGCCTCGTCGGCGTCGCCGATCACGTCTTCCTCTTCTAACACCTCCAGGGTTTCATGCTCGTCGCCGATGATCTCCTTGAGAACCTCCGAGCTGGATCCGTAGAGGTACTCTATGGCGCTATCAACGAAGTCCTCAGAGGTGAGGACCACGGTTACGGTGAACCCCGTTGCGAACCGGATGTAGTCCAGACTGGAGATGGGTAGCAGGTCTGCAGTTGCCACGTAGAGGATGTTCTCTTCCCTCTTGATGGGAACGACCTTGAAGAGGCGAGCCAGTTTTTCTGGAAAGCTCTTGGCCAGGCTCTGATCGAGGTCGGAGAGTTCTATGTCCCGGGATGGATCTCCCCAAATGGCCTCTAAGGTGGCATTGTACTCCCTGAGCACCTCCTCCAGCTTCTCCCGGGATATGGCTCCCAGGTCCACCAGGATGTCTCCCAGCCTCTTGGGAAGGCTCTTCTGGACGTCCAGGGCCTCTTCCACCTGCTCGGGGGTCACCAGCCCCTTCTTTATTAGAACGTCCCCTATGCGGAGCCGGAACGAGAAGCTCTCTTCGCCTACAGACCTCGTCTCGCTCTTGTTGGCTTCAGGCATCTATCCCCTTTCTCTCACCCCAGAAAAACAGCTTTTTATCACAGCCAACCTTAACGGATATCCTTCCTTTTTGTCAAACCCAAAATGGTTACGGTTTTCGGTTTACAGGTCAAATATGAGCCGCGCGTGCCAGCCTTTCCCTTTCTGTGAGACATCTACTCCGTGGTAGGTGGCTGCTTTCACCTCTACCGGGGGGGGATGCCGTGAGGGATCGAAGGGTTCTCCTTCGAGGCGTACCCTGAGACGGTTTGGAGAGAGAAGCACTTTTTTTGTCCTTCTGGGCACCCACCTGTGGGCGTCGAAGAGGTAGATCAACTCGTTCAGCAGGGCCACCAGCAGCTCTCCTTCATCCTCTCCTTCCACCTCCACCTCTCTTGCCTCCCTTGGGATTACGGTTTCCGGTCTTCCCAAGAGCACTGCTACGAACCCCTCCACTGCGGTGGAGAAGATCTCTTCGAGGTGTTCGGCCTCTACCTCAATTCCCTCGTCCGCCGTGGTTCCAAATACCCTGAAGGTGCCCATCTCATCCTCCCCAGACAGTTTACTCGCAGGGCCTCTGAAGTCCATTGGCTTGGGAGGGGATGGGCTATTTTCTCGGCCCTTCTTCTCTTCTTGCAAGATACGAGGGGTGGCTGGTAGAGTCCCTCTCCAAGCATGGAGGGAGGAGGAGAAGGGTTAATGCCCCGACGCACCGACATTGAGAAGATACTGATCATTGGCTCTGGTCCGATCGTGATAGGCCAGGCGTGCGAGTTCGACTATTCGGGCACCCAGGCCTGCAAGGTTCTGAGGGACGACGGTTTCACGGTGGTTCTGGTGAACAGCAACCCCGCCACCATCATGACCGATCCAGAGATGGCCCACAGGACCTATGTGGAGCCCATCACCCCCGATACGGTTGCCAAGGTGATCGAGAGGGAACGTCCCCAGGCCCTCTTGCCCACCCTGGGGGGGCAGACCGCCCTTAACACCGCCGTGGCCCTGGCAGAGAGTGGGGTGCTCGACCGCTACGGTGTGGAGCTGATAGGGGCGAAGCTTCACGCCATAAAGAAGGCCGAGGACAGGGAGATGTTTAAGGCCGCCATGCACAAAATTGGCCTGCAGGTTCCTCCAAGCGGGTATGCCCACTCCATGTCCGAGGCCAGGCGAATCGTGCAGGAGATAGGATTCCCCGTGATTATCCGCCCGTCCTTCACCTTGGGAGGTACCGGTGGAGGTATGGCCTACAACAGCGAGGAGTTCGAAGAGTGCGTGGAGTGGGGTCTGGCTGCCTCTCCCTCCAACGAGGTCCTCATAGAGCGCTCTGTGAAGGGATGGAAGGAGTTTGAGCTGGAGGTGATGCGGGATCTCAAAGACAACGTGGTGATCATCTGCTCCATCGAGAATCTCGATCCCATGGGTATCCACACTGGGGATTCCATCACCGTGGCCCCTGCCCAGACCCTGACCGACAAGGAGTACCAGCTGATGAGGGATGCCTCCCTGGCAATCATCAGGGAGATTGGGGTGGAGACGGGAGGGTCCAACATCCAGTTTGCGATTAACCCCGAGAACGGGGAGATGGTGGTGATCGAGATGAATCCCCGGGTCTCCCGTTCGTCGGCCCTGGCCTCCAAGGCCACGGGTTTTCCCATTGCAAAGATAGCCGCCAAGCTGGCGGTGGGTTACACCTTGGACGAGATACCCAACGACATCACCAAGAAGACCCCTGCCTGCTTTGAGCCCACGATAGACTACTGCGTGGTTAAGATGCCACGGTTCACCTTCGAGAAGTTTCCCGACTCTGATCCCACCCTGGGGAGCCAGATGAAGTCCGTGGGAGAGGCTATGGCCATAGGCCGAACGTTCAAAGAGGCCCTACAGAAGGCGATTCGCTCCTTGGAGACCGACGCCTGGGGGTTTGAGGCCGTGGAGGAGATAGACGACGCCCTGCTAGAGTCTACCTTGAGGCAGTCTGTGTGGAACCGTCTATTCTACGTTGCCGAGGCCTTCAGGCGGGGATTCTCCGTGGAGAGGGTTGCGGAGCTCTCGGAGATCGATCCCTGGTTCCTGGACAACATCAAGCAGATCGTGGAGGAGGAAGAGAGAGTACGCTCCAAGGGGTGGTCTGGCTTTTCTCCAGAGGACCTGAGACGGGCCAAGGAGATGGGATTTTCGGATCGCCGTCTCGCGGGGTTGCTGGGGGTTAGCGAGGAGGACGTGCTCGCCAAGAGGCGGGAGTCAGGGATCTTGCCCGTATTCAAGAGCGTTGACACCTGCGCCGCTGAATTTGAGGCATACACCCCCTACTTCTATTCCACCTACGAGAGGGAGACGGAGCAGAAGAGGGGTGAGAAGGAGAGGGTGATCATTCTCGGAAGTGGCCCCAACAGGATCGGTCAGGGAATAGAGTTTGACTACTGCTGCGTCCACAGCGTGATGGCGGTCAAGGATACGGGTAGAGAGGCCATCATGGTAAACTGCAACCCCGAAACCGTATCCACCGACTACGACACCTCCGACCGTCTCTACTTCGAGCCCCTCACCTTCGAGGATGTGATGGCCATCGTGGAGGCGGAGCGTCCCTTGGGGGTTATTCTGCAGTTCGGCGGTCAAACCCCGCTGAAGCTCTCCCTTGCCCTTGAGAAGGCGGGGGTTCCCATACTGGGAACCTCACCCGACAGCATAGACCGTGCGGAGGACAGGGAGAGGTTTCGTGTCATGCTGGAGAAGCTGGGTCTCAAGCAGCCTCCCAACGCCACCGCCACCTCTGTGGATGAGGCCATGAGAATAGCCCACCAGATTGGATACCCGGTCCTTGTTCGTCCATCTTACGTTCTGGGCGGCAGGGCCATGGAGATAATCTACGACGACAGGGAGCTCGAGTACTACATGGGACACGCGGTGGAGGTCTCCTTCGAGCATCCCGTGCTGATAGACAAGTTTCTCCAGGAGGCGGTGGAGATGGACGTGGACGCGGTGTGCGACGGCACCGACGTATTCGTTGCGGGGATAATGGAGCACATCGAGGAGGCGGGGGTTCACTCGGGAGACTCCGCCTGTTCTCTTCCCCCCTACAGCTTGCCAGAGGAGATTATCGAAGAGATCAAGCGTCAAACCACCCTCATGGCCCTGGAGCTGGAGGTGAGGGGATTGATCAATGTTCAGTACGCCATAAAGGACGGCGAGGTTTACGTTTTGGAGGTGAATCCCAGGGCTTCTCGTACCGTTCCCTTCGTGAGTAAGGCCATAGGTATTCCCTTGGCCAAGGTGGCCACCAGGATAATGCTCGGCGAGACCCTGAGGGAGATGGGATTGCCCAGGGATCTTAGGCTCGACCACATTGCCGTGAAGGAGGCGGTCTTCCCCTTCCTGAAGTTTTCCGGCGTGGATACCCTGTTGGGTCCAGAGATGAAGTCTACCGGCGAGGTGATGGGAATAGACAGGGACTTTGGGATAGCCTTTGCAAAGGCCCAGGAGGCAGCGGGTAATAGGTTGCCCCTCTCTGGACGCATATTCATCAGCGTGAGGGACAGCCACAAACCCCACATCGTGTCCGTGGCGCGAACCCTGTCCAGGCTCGGGTTCAGAATCACCGCCACCAAGGGCACGGCGGCCCTTCTCGAGGCCAAGGGGGTAGAGGTGGAGCCCGTCTTCAAGGTGCCCGAGGGTCGTCCCCACGTGGTTGACAGGATGAAGAGCGGGGAGATCCAGATGGTGATCAACACCCCCCTTGGAGGACAGGCCAGAAGAGACTCCTACGTGATTCGGAGGACTGCGTTGGACCTCGGTATTCCCTACTTCACCACCATTCCCGGGGCCATTGCCGCCACCAGGGGAATAGAGGCCATGATCAAGGGAGAGGTTGGGGTTATGGCCCTTCAGGAGTATCACTCTAGGTAGCACCTTTTTTGAGTCTGGTTTTCTGTGATCTCTGATAGCCCCTTGACCTTTTTCTGCTTGCTCCTAAATTAAAAAACTGTTAATGGATGGTGTGGGCGCAGGTCCAAAAAGCGCAGAAGGGGGTAGCAAGAGGTTGGGAGATGCAACTCATGGGCAAAGGTGTGATCACTGGCTTCACTCTCTCTACCAAAGGGCACCCCTGGGTTTCTTCAGGGCAGACGAGAAATGGGTCTTGGTGGATGCTAATCCCCAGTTGGCCAGAATGCTGGGATACCAGGAGCCTGAAGATATCGTTGGAAAGAGCCTTATACGCGACTTCGTGATCGACACGGAGAAGCTCTCTGAGCTTCCCGATATTCTCAGGGAGAGAGGCACCGTTGACGCCTACAGAGTGAGGGCCAGGAGGAAGGACGGGGCCATAGTGTGGCTTAGTCTCTACTGTAGCTTAGGGCGAGAAGGGGAGAGGACCTGGTTCGACGGGCTGGCAATAGACTTCACGAAGAGGAAGTTCCTGGGTGATGAGCTAAGGCGAGAGAAGAGGAACTATCAGAGACTCATCACCAACCTCCCAGGAATCGTTTACACGGCCACGCTGGAAGGAGGACCCAACCTCGTTTTCGTAAGTCCTCAGGTGAAGGCTCTGCTGGGGATCTCTCCCAACGAGGTGATCTCCAGGGGAGGGTTCTTCCACGGCCTGGTTCATCCCAAGGACCGTGAGGCCCTAGAGCTGTGGCTTGATGCCATCTCTACAGACGGGGAGGGTGGTCATCCTCATACGGTTGAGATCAGAATGCTGGACCGGAATGGTAATGTGCGGTGGTTTAGAAATATGGCCATGGTTGAGCACGAGGAAGGGGTCTCGCTTCTGCACGGCATGATGTTTGAAACCACCGAACTGAGGCTGGCCGAGGAGGAGCTTAGACACGCCCAGAAAATGGAGGCCTTGGGCAGGCTGGTTGCGGGGATAGCGCACGACTTCAAGAATATACTAACGGCTATAATGGGATTTGCAGACATGGGAATGGAGGAGTCTCCCGAAGACTCGTCCCAGTATCGTTTCTTCTCGGTGATCATGGAGCAGAGCGAGAAGGCGGCCTCGCTCATCAAAAAGCTGCTGGACTTTGCAAGAAGGGAAGAACCCGAGCTGGAGCCAGTTCATCCAGCTACCATGCTCAAGAACGTTGCCGAGGTTCTTAGCCGAACCCTGCCCAAGCATATCGAGGTGGTTTTGGAGCTGGAGGACGACCTGCCCTTCGTGAAGTGCGACGAGGTGCAGATGGAGCAGGTGCTCTTGAATCTGGCAATAAACGCCAGGGACGCCATGCCCGATGGTGGTAGGCTCACCATAGCTGCCTCCCATTGCGAAGTATCTCCTACTTCTACGTCTCCGATCCCCCCGGGCAGCTACCTGAGAATAGTGGTGGAGGACACGGGAACGGGCATGCCTACCGAGGTCTTGGAGAGGGCCACAGAGCCCTTCTTCACCACTAAGAAACGGGGGGTGGGAACGGGACTCGGTCTCTCCCAAGCGGTGGGCATAGTGAAATCGCACGGTGGCTACTTCTTCCTGGAAAGTGAGGAGGGAAAGGGAACCAAGGCCATCATTTACCTTCCCTCCTTCCACGATCTCTTTGCCTCTGAGGAGGAGGAAAAATCAGATCTGAAGCGGATGTTAAAGACCCGAGAAGTTTCTGAACATCAAAGGTCGGTTATGGTGGTGGACGACGAGAAGGAGATAAGGGTTTTGGTGACCCTAATGATGGAGGATGCTGGATTCCGGGTCTATTCGGCTGACAATGGGGAGGAGGCCTGGAAACTCTACAACACGCTCAAAAGAAAAGTGGATCTGGTGATCACCGACATGGTGATGCCCAGGATGGGGGGTAAAGAATTGATATCACGATTGAGGAAAGCGGATCCTAGCCTTCCCATAGTTGCTATTTCTGGTTACGCCTCACAATTCTCCCTTGAGTCGCTGAAGGAGATAGGAGGAGTGGAACTCCTCTCCAAGCCCATAACCAAGAGGGAGCTTCTGGAAACGGTGGAGCGTGCCCTGAAACGGAGTTGAGGTTGAAGCGGATAAAGAGGGTATTCATCTACCATCCGGACGAGAGAGTGAGGAACATCATCGCCCAGAGACTGGTGCGTCGGAGAAACCTGGTAATCCATCCAGTTGAGACAGCCTATAAGCTCAAAGGAACCTTATCTACGGTGCCCACCTGTCGGGAGTCGGTCTTCTTAGTAGAGTTTCGACCTGACTCCGAGACCCGCCTATACCGAGAGGTTAAGAGCCATTGTCCCTTTGCCGAGGTGATCCTGCTCATTTCTGCTGCCCATATCTCGGAGGCGGCAGAATTGGTGGAGAACGGTATGGTTTACGACTATCTCATAGTGAATCCTTTCTACGACGTCTTCACCGCAAGGATAAAGGTGCTGAGGGCTTTAGAGAGATGCTATTTGAGGACGAAGCTGGTGGAGCTGCAGGAGCAGCTAAGATCTGCCAAGGAGAGCATAAGACCCGCAGTAGAATGCCTCACTGTGGACCTCTCACAGGGGGTGAAAAGGGACTCCTGCCAGCTGAAAAAAGGGATAGTCCAAATGGTTGGCAGGAAGGATGCAGATGATCAGGTTGAGGGACTCTTCGGGCGGTTCGACGCCAAGGTGGACGAGAAGCTCTGCGAGTTTGGAGACAACGTGGTCACCTTAACCACCGCCTTTGCAGAGACCGTTGCCGGAAAGGCAGTGAATACTGTTTGCGAGGCGGTTGCTCCAGGACCTGCCCAGCCATCCGAGACGGAGGAAGAGAGTAGAAAGGTGATGGTGATCTCCGACGATGCCAAGGTTAGGGACCTACTTAGGCTCTTCCTCTCTACAGAGGGTTTTGAGGTAGTGGAGGAGCAAGGCGGAGTGGAATGGGTTGAGAACGCTCTCAAGCTCGATCCTCCTCCTTCCCTTATACTTCTGGACATGGACCTGAAGGATAGAGGTAGCTTCGAGATACTAGCCACTATTTTCGAGACCGAGATTTTAAAAGAGATTCCGGTCGTTCTCCTTACCCGTACCAAAACCAGGGAGATCTTGAAGAAGGCTGCCAAGTACGGGGTATCGGGGATAATTCTGAAGCCCTTCAAGTTCAGTGTGGTTAAGGAGAAGGTTGAGGAGGCCTTGAAGAGGAGAGAATCCATCGACGGGGATTCTGAAAAGGTCAAGGGAGCAGAAGATTCTTTCTTCATAAGGTGGCGCAGGGGAGAACCAATTTGAGCTGAACTACAGTTGCACTTTGAATATGGCCATCTTTCTACCGTGCTCAAGAGAGTACTAAATATCCGCTTCTACCCGTCTTACAAGGGGCTTTTGCGAATTCGCAAGTGTAGGTGATGTTTTCGAGTAATGTTGGGGTGTCGTTGGTACTTTTTCGGTTTCGTTCTTATCGATTGACAGGATGTTTCCCGGTTATCTAACAGCCTATCTTTTTGGAGGATGAGGCTTGAGCGTCTTGAAAGACTGGGGAATACGGATAACCTTGCCTTTTGATCCACCCTGAATTTTTTCTCAAGATAATGCTTGACAAAGCGATCTATTAGGGATAGAGGAGAGACAATTACAAAAAAAGAGGAGGGTGCAGGTATGGAAAGTAAAGAAAGGAAGAGAGGCGGAGCCAGGTTCGAGGAACTCACCATCAAGTTGGACAAAAAGCTCTTTCGGACCATCAACGCTATCTGCGAAGGTGATCCCAAAAAGATCAATCGCATGATTCGCAGGCTCATTGCAGAGGGTCTTCAGGGGAAGTCCTTGGAGGAGCTTCTCAAGCTGGCGGCTCCCACGCCTCGCAAGAGACGGAGCGTGGCCGCTTAGGATCGTCTCGCACCTTTTCGGGGGCAGGGTAAAAGGGCTATTAATCCCTCTTTCTTAATGGCCGGTGAGGGGTTATCTCCTTCTCTGAAGAGGATAAGCCGTTTCCTCCCTGCCCCTTGGGATTGGCAGTGAGGGTTCTCGTCACTGGTGCCACCGGCTTCGTGGGAAGCCATGTGGTGGCTGCACTCGCGAAGCGGGGTCACCAATGCGTGGCATTTGGGAGAAGGTCCTTTCCCCCTGCTGATAGGGTAGAGCCCTTCCGGGGCGACATTCTCGAGGGCAATCGTCTACTGGAGGCAGCAGAGGGTTGCGAGGCGGTTGTCCACCTGGTGGGCATCATCAGGGAGTACCCGAAGACGGGTATCACCTTCCAGCGGCTCCACGTGGAGGCAACCGAAAGGGTGGTGGAGGTGTGCAAAGAGTTGGGTATCTCCCTCTTGCTCCACATGAGCGCCCTGGGTGCATCTCCCTCGTCATCGGCGAGATACCACCAGACCAAATATGCCGCCGAAGAGGTGGTAAGGAACTCGGGGCTTAGGTACGCCATCTTCAGACCCTCTCTTGTGGTTGGGCCAGGCTCCCGTTTTCTTAGGGACATGAAGAGGCTCCTCTCTCTTAGGGTCGTGGGGGTGATCGCTCGGGAGTTCAGGTTGCAACCCGTGGCGGTGAGAGACGTGGCCATGGCCTTTGCCGAAGCATTGGGAGCCCCTGCCTTTTGGGGAGAGAGCTGGGACCTCTGCGGCCCCGAGGTCTTCTCCCTCAGGGAACTGCTTCAGACCATGGCCAGGGTTTGGGGAATGAAGGTGCTTTTTCTACCACTTCCCCTGGCTCCCGTGAGGGTCTTGGCCTCTCTGCTGGATGACCTATCGTGGTTTCCCATTACCAGGGAGCAGCTTACCATGCTGGAAGAGGGTAGCATTTGCAGTGGCAAGGGGGTCTTCTCCCTGTTAAACCGGCAACCCACCCCCATCGAAGAGGAGCTTTCTCTCTTTTAGTGGAGCAGTATGAGCACCACCCCAGAGAGGATCACCAGGCTACCGGCTATCCTTTGGGCGATGTGCTGCTCCTTGAAGAAGAACTTGCCGTAGAGCACGGCGATAACCATGCTTAACCTTCCCACTCCCGAGACGTAGGCTATGTTTGTCTCTCCCATGGCGTAGAGAAAGCAGAGTATGCCCGTTCCAAAGAGTATTCCCAGGGCCACGAAGGGAGGCGATGCCATCTTTCGCAGGGGAAGAGAGCCCGTCTTGTAGATTAGGACCGGAACCATGGCCAGGCCCATGCCCACGCAATAGGTGAGACCAAAGAAGGTCACATTGGTGCTCTGCAGCACCATCTTTCCGAATGCGGTGTCCAGGCTGAATATGAATGCCGCTGCCAGCACCAACCGGGATGCCCGGCTTCTTACCAGCTCCTTCAGGGGCTTGAGTGCTCCTCCTTTGGCCAGGTGCAGGTTGAGCAGGTATGCCCCTGTGACCACCAGGATCACTCCCAGGGAGCCCTTCACTGAGGGGAACTCCCCCAGGATGAGGGAAGAGGTGAGGAGCATGAAGAGGGGTGCCGAGGAGAGCAGGGGAACGGTTAGGGATATGGGGGCCTCCTCGAGAGCGGTGATGTAGCAGATGCTCGCAACGGTGTCTCCCAGGATCACCGTTGGAAAGGCCCACCAGAAGTGGGGTCCTATGGGGGGGATACCCTGTAGCCAGAGGGCCACTCCCATGGGGAGATTAGAGGCGAGGAACCTTGCCCACAGGGTGTGGTACCTGTTCTCTCCCCTGTGGTTCATCAGCTGCTTGGAGATAAGGTCGGCAGTGGCCCACGAGAAGCTGGCCACGAACGCGGCGAGGGCCCAGAGCATCAGTTGATCAAGGGCTCCTCTTCTTTTGCAAGAGCCTCTCCACCACCTTCACCGCCTCTACGCCGTTCTTGGCGTAACCGTCTGCCCCGATCTCCTCCGCGTATTCTGGGGTGACCACTGCCCCTCCAACGATACTGAGGGTGCTCACGCCGTTGCTGCGCAAGAGCTCAATCACGTTCTGCATCTCGGTCATGGTGGTGGTCATGAGGGCAGAGAGCCCCACCACGTCGGCCTTCTCCCTCTTTGCGGCCTCCAGGATCTCGGCTGCGGGCACGTTCTTTCCCAGGTCAACCACGCGGTAGCCGTGGTTCTCCAGAAGCATGCACACTATGTTCTTGCCAATGTCGTGTATGTCTCCCTCTACGGTGGCCATGACCACCGTGGCCTTCTTGGGTCCCTCCTTGCCCTTCATGGCGGCCTTTATCTCTCCAAAGGCCTGCTTCATGGCGTTTGCAGAGGCCATCACCTGGGGGAGGAAGTACTCTCCCGACTCAAATAGCCTGCCCACCTCTTCAATTGCGGGGATCAACACCGAGTTGCCAATGGCCAGTGGATCGTCTCCCCTGGAGAGGAGTTCCTGGGTAAGGAAGAGAGCGCCCTTCTCGTCGCCTTCGATCACCGCGAGGGCCAGGCGATCCTCGGGGGATAGGGGTTTCTCCTCTCTGGCCTTGTGGGTCTCCTCTCCCGTTTTTTCCTTCACCGTGGCGAGGTAATGCTGGGCCTTGTGGTCCCGACCTGTGAGTAGAGCGGCTGCGGCAAAGGTGTTTCGTATCTCCTGGTCCAGGGGATTCACTATTGCAGCGTCCAGTCCCGCCCAGAGGGCCATTGAGAGGAAAGAGGCATTCACCACGGGGCGGTTTGGCAATCCGAATGAGACGTTGCTCACTCCAAGCACAGTTGGTAGTCCCAGTCTCTCCCTAACCAAGCGAACGGTGTTCAGGGTGATGAAGGCCCCTTGTGGATCCGCGCTGACCGCCATCACCAGACCGTCAACGATGATGTTCTCTCTTGGAATACCCATGGCCGTTGCCTTGCTCACCACCTTCTCCGCCAGGGATAGCCTGCCTTCGGGATTGCCCGGTATTCCCTTCTTGTCCAGGGGTAGAACCAGTACCGCTGCGCCGTACCTCTTTGCCATGGATAGCACCCTTTCCATGGAGGTCTCCTCCGCAGAGACGGAGTTCAATATGGGTTTTCCCTCTACCACCTTGAGGGCTGCCTCCATGGCGTCTGGATTGGAGGAGTCGATCATCACCGGCAGGCCTACCCGGGACTGAACCGCAGTGACCATGAGGGGCAGCAGACTCACCTCGTCTACTCCTGGGGCCCCAACGTTCACGTCTATTATCGCTGCCCCTGCCTCTGCCTGGGCCTGGGCCTCACGCCTGGCCCAAGTGGTCTTCCCCTCTCGCAGTTCCCTCTTGAACTCCTCCTTCCCCGTTGGGTTTATCCTCTCGCCGATCATCACGGGGTAGAACCGCCTGCCCACCTTCACCACCGCTGACTGTCCGGATACCTGGAAGGGAGGGCTCTCTTCCCTGCTGTTGACCCGTTTTCCCCTTACCTCTTCCACGATCAAGCGCACGTGATCGGGGGTTGAGCCGCAGCATCCTCCCACCACTGCTGCTCCAATCTCCACCAGGTCCCTGGCGCAGGTGGCCAGCTCTTCTGGAGATGCAGGAAAGACGGTTTCGCCGTTCACCAGCTCGGGAAGGCCGGCGTTGGGCATGAAGACCAGGGGCTTGCTAGCAACTCCTGCCATGCGCTTGGCCACCTCCACCATGCCCTCCGGACCCAAGCTGCAGTTGGCTCCAATGGCGACCACGTCCAGAGCCTCCAGGGTCACTGCCGCTGCCTCGGGGGTGACTCCCAGCAGGGTTCTCAGGTCTTCCTGGAAGGTGACCAGCACAAAGACGGGAAGCCCAGTGCTTCGCGCCGCCATCACCGCTGCCCTGGCCTCTCTGGTGTCCGACATGGTCTCCACCATGAGCAGGTCGGCCCCACCTGCCTTCAGGGCCTCTGCCTGCTCCCTGAATATCTCCACCGTTTCGTCGAACTTGAGGTCGCCCACCGGCTCTAGCAACTTGCCCGTGGGTCCCATGGATCCCGCCACCCACGCCTCGTTGCCCACCGCATCCCTTGCCAGCCTTGCCGCCTCGTAGTTGAGGCGATGTACCTGGTCCCCGAGACCGTAAAGTCCCAACTTCAGCCTGTTGCCCCCGAAGCTGTTGGTCTCCACGATCTGGGCACCGGCTTTGGCGTATGCACGGTGGATCTCCTTGATTACCTGGGGGTGGGTTATGTTCAGGTGCTCGGGGGCGCTTTCGAAGGTGATCCCCCTCGCTTGAATCATCGTGCCCATTGCCCCGTCCAGGCAGAGCACCTCCTTGCCCAAAAGCTCCGTTATCGGTCTCATCTCCTCCCTCTCACCCTCATCCTCACGGGGACTTGGTTCTTTATTCTATCCCCTTGCACAAGGCCAGGGCCCAAGGGGAGTCCCCTCCACCTCACGATCACCTGGCCAAAGAGTCCTTCGCCACGGCCCAGGTGAATATCCTCTCCTCTTGAGAAGCGTTCTGCCTCTTCCCGCTCCTCTTGAGGAATCTCCACCACCCCTTTGGTGGCCAGTGATCCGAAAGCCCTCACCGCCGCGCTGGTCAGCCTGAATCCCCTCTTTGTCCAACGGAGCAGGGGGATTCCCGTGCGTAGACAACCCTCCAGCCCAATCTCCGCACTCTTATCCGAGGCCACCCACACCTCCTTTTTGCCCCGTATCACGAGGATTCTTCCTTGGAATGCCTGGGGGGAGATCCCGAATCTCCTCTCTATCTCCCTCAGTATCTCTTCCCTCTCTCTTTTGCTGCAGAGGGTTAGCCTCATGCCTCCTCCCGCAGGGGAATCTCTCCCCTGTAGAAGATGGTTGGTGGGTGGTACTCCATAAGCAGGGGATACACCTCTACTCCCGCTTCAACGGCAGCCCAGAAGGCCTTGGCGAAGGCGGGATCGGTCTCGTGGTTGGGGGCAAAGCAGGTGGAGTCGGGGCGAAATACCAGGATGATTACCGCGGCCCTCTCTCCCTGGAGTCTCAGCTCCCTCAGGTGTTCCAGGTGTCTCTTCCCCCTCGTGGTTGGGGCGTCGGGAAAGAGGGCGATTCCTTCCCTGCAAAGGGTGCATCCCTTTGTCTCTATCCACACCCTTCCCCGATAGGTCTCTGCCACGAAGTCCAGCCTGCTGTTTTGGTAGGTCACCTCTGCCTTCAGGTTGAGTATACCTCCCAGGGGATTATCCTCAGGGTGGGAGAGAATGGTCTCTGCTATTGCCCTGTGGTGGGAAGAGTGAACCAGCACCCAGTGTCCGTTGCATTGACCAGCTACGAGGTCCCATGCCGTCTTGCGTCTGATTCCCGAGGCACGGTGTAGCAGCACCCTGTTCCCGGGGAAGAGGATCTCTCTTAACCTTCCCGGGTCGTGGATGTGCACTGGTACTGCCTTCCCTTCTCCTTCCAGCTGCACCCTGCCCAGAAAGCGGTTGGGTCTCTCTACGAAGATGCCTTCCATCTCTGCCGGTATGTGTGCAACCTCTCTACTCATGGGGCCATTCTCACACTTTCCCCTTCTTCTGCACAAGGGGATGTGCTAATCGGAAAGAGATGGAGCGCGAGAGACTTAAAGCGGTGCTCGAGACCGTGTACCGTAGGCTCACCAAAAGGGAGCTGGCGAATCCGGATCCTGTGATCTTCCTCTACCCGTACCACCGTCCCTCCGACCAGGAGATAGCCGGTCTCGTGGCCTCCTCTCTGGCTTACGGCAGGGTGCAACAGATCTTGAAGAGCGTCTCTTCGGTGCTTCAACCCATGGGAGACTCTCCTAGGGCCTTTCTGGAAAGAGCCTCTGAGGCGGGTATCAGGCGTCTATGCAGGGGTTTCAGGCACAGGTTCACTACCGAGGAGGAGATCTTTGCGCTCCTTGTTGGGGTTAGAAGGGTGGTTCTCGAGAACGGCTCCTTGGAAAGGGTGATGAGAGATGCCCTTGAAGAAGAGGGAGAGATGGTGGCGGCAGCCTCTCGTTTCGTTGACGCCTTGTTGCCGGAGGGGAAGAACAGCAGCCTTCTCCCTCGTCCCCGTAAGGGGAGCGCCTGCAAGAGGCTCTTCCTCTTCCTGAGATGGATGGTGAGGAAGGACGAGGTCGATCCGGGAGTCTGGAGGGGGATTCCCGCTAGTGCCCTTCTGGTTCCCTTGGATGTTCACATGCACCGCATAGGAAGGATATTGGGATTCACCCGTAGGGCCTCGGGAGACCTGAAGACTGCCAGGGAGATCACCCGGGGGTTTTATGAAATCTGCCCCGAGGATCCCGTGAAGTACGACTTTGCCTTGACGAGGTTTGGAATAAGGGAGGATATGAGTGTGAGGGAATTCGTGGCAATGCTGGAGGGAAACGGGTGAGAAGGCTGGTGGTGGTTGGTGTAGGACCGGGGGATCCGGAACTCGTCACTTTGAGGGCCGCGAGGGTGTTGAAAGAGGCCCCCGTGATCTTCTATCCTGTAAAGTCTCCTGGGGAGAGGGGTATTGCCTTGGAAATAGTGAAGGGCTTGGTGTCTAAGGAGGCGGAGCTGGTGGAGGTTGTCTTTCCAATGGTTAGGAATGAAACCCTGCTACGCGAGGCATGGCGCAGGGGGGCAGAGGCAATTCTGTACCATCCCCAACCGTGGGGCGTATTCATCACCTTGGGTTGTCCGCAGATTTACTCCACCTTCTTCTACCTGGGTCCCTACTTGGGGTCCTTGGAGGTGGAAATTGTGCCAGGGGTTACCTCTTTCTCCGCCTGTTCGTCGCGCACTGGAGAGCCCCTAATTATTGGGGACCAGGGCATGGCTGTGCTTTCTGCCTCTCACCTCCAAGGGTTTCCCTGGGAGAGCTTAAAGGGTTTCTCCACCGTTCTCTTTATGAAGATGCCAAGGAATCCTCGAGATGTGAGGGGATTGGCGGAGAGGCTCGGGGGAATGGGCTTCTCCAAGGTGTTCTATATGCGCCGCTGTTTCATGGAGAGGGAGGAGATCAGGGAGGGTCTTCCCGAGGAGCCAGAGGGCTATCTGGCTCAGGTAATCTTCAAGAGGGAATAGTGAGTAGGCTTATCCTCGTGCTGGGTACCACCTCTGGCGCGGGTAAGAGCACCCTGGTGGCTGCCATCTGTCGATTTCTCTCCAAGAAGGGGGTGAGGGTTGCCCCTTTCAAGGCACAGAACATGTCTCTCAATGCCTGTGCAGTGAGAGGAGGGGAGATGGCCTGGGCCCAGGTGGTTCAAGCCCAAGCCGCGGGAGTGGAGCCCGAGGTGACCATGAATCCTGTGCTTCTCAAGCCGCTGGGTGACTCAAGGAGTGAGTTGATCCTTATGGGCAAGAGTTCAGGAGTGGTGGAGAGTGCCACTTTTGACTCCTACAAGGCTAAAGCAAGACCCGTTGCCTACCAGGCCCTGGAAGAACTCCTGAGCAGTTATCAACTGGTGGTGGCAGAGGGGGCGGGCAGCCCTGTAGAGGTGAACCTGAAAGATATGGACTTCGTGAACACGGGGCTGATGAGAGAGTTTAAGGCGGCCACCCTTCTGGTGGCGGACATAGACCGGGGAGGAGTGTTCGCCTCTCTTCTTGGAACCCTGTTGCTCCTATCTCCCGAAGAGAGGGACCTGTTGGAGGGTGTAGTTATCAACCGGTTCAGGGGCAATCTGGACATTTTAAAGCCTGGCCTGGATTTTCTGGAGAGGGAGACGGGAAAACCCGTGTTCGGGGTGATACCTTACCTCCGGGAGCCCCTGCCCCCTGAGGATTCCCTTGACCTGATGGATAGCGTAGAGGGGGGATTTAAGGTGGCAGTGGTGAGGTATCCCAGAATATCAAACTTCTCAGATCTCTCTCCTTTGGTGGTGAAAAGGGGGATTTCTCTCTTCTACACCTGTGATCCTCTGGAGGTTGCCTCTGCGGATCTGGTGATTCTTCCCGGCTCCAGAGCTACCCTTGATGACCTGCGGTGGTTGAAGGAGGTGGGGTTGGATCTCGCCGTAAAACTGGCCCATAAAAGGGGGGCTTGGGTGTTGGGAATATGCGGTGGGTTTCAGATG
>CAZMTB010000170.1:0-4164 GCA_964569095.1 uncultured Aquificales bacterium | reverse complement strand
AAAACCGTCGAGGTGGTCCACCTCGTGTTGTAGCATGCGGGCCAGCAACCCGCGGGCCTCCCACTCCACCTCCTTCTCGTCAAGTGTCCATGCCCTCAGCAGAATCCTCTCGCTTCTCCTCACATTGGCCCTTATTCCAGGAAGGCTTAAGCACCCCTCCTCGTCCACGGCAGACCCTTCTCTATCAACTATCTCGGGATTTATGAGGCAATGTGGCCTCGGTTCCCCCTCGGGGGCTCCAAGGTCAAACACCAACATCCTCAGGTTCTTACCCACTTGCGGAGCAGCCAAGCCGATTCCCTTGTAGCGGTACATGGCATCCAGCATGGCCTTCGAGAACTCCGCAACCTCCCCGTTTATATTCTCAAGGGGAGAGGACCTCCTTTTGAGAACGGGATCAGGGTAGACTACTATCTGGAGAGGATCTTCCCCCGGGAGGGAGAGAGCCTTACTCTGAGGCATCCCCCTCTCCCTTCTTCTCCTCAGAGGGCTCCTCGCTCTCCGGCTCCTCTTCCTCTCCCTCCTTAAGGTCCGCCTTTATCTGCTCGATCTTGGCGTTTATCTCGTCTATCTCTTTTCTCACGTCGTTTATCTCTTCGATGAATCCCTTAACCACCTCGTCCTTCTCTATCTCGGTCTTATCTATGCTGAAAAGGTAGTCCACCCTTTCTCCAAGATAGGTGTGCAGCTTGGTCACCCTTCTCTCGAGAGATGCCTGCTTCACCTTCAGCTTCACTATCTCTGCCGCCGCCTCGCTGCCTTTCTTAACCTTCTTCAGAAGATCTCCTGCGTCCATATCCTTCATCCTCCTCTATTGTCTTTTAGCCATCCCATACCATACAAGGGCATTAGAAATGTATGTTGAAGGAGCAGAAAATGCAAGGGGAAAATATAACAAAAGAATTGATAGAAGATCACGGGCTTACCGAAGAGGAGTACCAGAGAATACTGGATATCCTGGGTAGGGAACCCACGCTGACGGAACTGGGCATATTCTCGGTGATGTGGAGCGAACACTGCTCGTACAAGAGTTCCCGCACCCTGCTGACCACCCTGCCCACCGAGGCCCCATGGGTGATCCAGGGACCGGGAGAGAACGCCGGGGTGATAGCCCTGGACGAAACCTGGGCGCTGGTATTCAAGATGGAGAGCCACAATCACCCCTCTTACATAGAGCCCAAACAGGGAGCAGCCACGGGGGTGGGAGGGATACTGAGGGACATCTTCACCATGGGTGCACGGCCCATTGCCTCGATGGACTCCCTGAGGTTCGGCGAGCTCAACAGCCCCCACAACCGGTACCTCCTGGAGGGGGTGGTAGAAGGAATCGCCTGGTACGGCAACTGCATAGGAGTACCCACCGTGGCAGGCGAGATATCCTTCGATCCCAGTTACGACGGTAATCCCCTGGTGAACGCCTTTAACCTGGGAATCGTAAGAAGGGACAGGATCTTCAAGGCCCAGGCCACGGGGATAGGAAACCCCGTAATCTACGTTGGATCCAAAACGGGAAGGGACGGAATACACGGGGCAACAATGGCCTCCGAGGAGTTCCACGAAGACTCCCAGGAGAAACGGCCAACGGTACAGGTGGGAGATCCCTTCACCGAGAAGCTGTTGTTAGAGGCGTGCTTAGAGGTGTTCCAGCACGACTGGGTGTTGGGAATACAAGACATGGGAGCAGCGGGACTCACGTGCTCCTCCTCTGAGATGGCAGCCCACGGGGGAACGGGAGTAGAGATAGACCTGAACCTGGTACCCCAACGGGAAGAGGGTATGACCCCCTACGAGATCATGCTCTCGGAGTCACAGGAGCGCATGCTGCTCGTGGCCCGCAAGGGAACCGAAGAGAAGGTGATATCGGTCTTCAAGAAGTGGGGATTGGACGCGGTAGTGATCGGGCAGGTCTCGGGAGACGGCATGCTAAGGGTGAAGGTAGGAAGAGAGACCGTTGCAGAGATACCCGCCCAGGCCCTCACGGACGAGACCCCATGCTACCAGAGACCCCAGCAAAACCCAGGAAAGCGAGCCAGAACCAAGGAGAACCCCGAGGCGTTCTGGACCTCTGAGAAGGGAGACCCGGAAGATCCCGCATACGCGCTGAGGGCCCTTCTCTCTCATCCCACCATCGCCTCGAAAGAGGGCGTATGGCGCCAGTACGATCACATGGTGCGCATAAACACCGTGGTGCTCCCAGGATCTGACGCAGCGGTGGTCAGAATAAAGGGCACACCAAGGGCCGTGGCCCTCTCATGCGACTGCAACCCCCACTACTGCTTCCTCGACCCCTACGAGGGTGCCAAGCAGGCCGTGGCAGAGGCAGCCCGCAACGTCGCCTGTTCGGGGGCAATGCCAAGGGCCATTACCAACTGCCTCAACTTCGGCAACCCCGAAAAGCCCGAGGTGATGTGGGAGTTCGCCCAGGCCGTCAAGGGAATGGGAGAAGCCTGTCGGGTCTTGGAGACCCCGGTAACCGGTGGAAACGTGAGCTTCTACAACGAAACCAACGGCAAGGGTGTACTACCAACGCCAACCATAGGCATGGTGGGCATAATAGAGAACCTCCAGTGGGTGATCACGCAGGGATTCAAGAACGAAGGCGACCTGGTAGCCGTACTGGGAGACACCAAGGGCCACCTGGAAGGCTCTCTCTACGAATGGGCATTGAAAGGGGTGCTGCGGGGCGATCCTCCAAAGGTTGACCTACAAGCCGAGAAGAGACTGTACCACCTTTTGGTAGAGCTGGCGAGAGACAGGCTCATATCGTCGGCACACGACACCTCAGAGGGAGGACTCGGCGTGTGCCTGGCCGAGTGCTGCTTGAGCAGCAAGGGGCTACTCGGGGCCGAGATACTGGTGGAAGACTGGGAGATAGAGACCATTCCCCTGCTCTTTGGAGAGGACCAGGGAAGGGTGGTGATCTCTTACCTGCCGGCAAACCACGACGACATCGCAGAGCTTTGCCACAAGCACGGCGTGACCCTGACTCCCATCGGCGAGGTGGCGGGAAAGGACCTCAGCATTCAAACGAGGGATGGAAAGGTGAAGATGGAGGTTCGGGAACTCAGGAGCACCTGGCGAAACTCGCTCTTCAATCTGATGGGATGGGAGATACCCCTGGAGTAGAAGGCCCCCTGCCAGATGCTAAGGACGTTTTAGGGCAGCCACGACCCTGGTGGCCACCTCGGCGTCGTCGAAGTGTATGGTTCTGTCGGCAAAGATCTGGTAGGTCTCGTGTCCCTTCCCTGCAACCAGTACCACGTCGCCTGGTTTAGCATTCGTGATGGCAAACTCTATTGCCCTCTCCCGATCGGGTTCAACCACGATCTCCGCCCCGCCCTTCGCTCCTTCCAAAATCTCTCCTATTATTGCTTCGGGATCCTCACTGCGGGGATTGTCACTGGTGATCACCGCCACGTCTGCTAAGTGAGAGGCAATCCTTCCCATCTTTGGCCTCTTGCCCCTGTCCCTGTCTCCACCACAACCAAATACCACCCACAGCCTCCTCTCCTTTACAGGAATAAGGGCCTTCATCACCGACTCCAGCGCATGGGGGGTGTGGGCATAGTCGATAAAGAGGGAGAATCCCAACTCTCCCGTCTCCACCCTTTCAAGGCGTCCCTTCACCCCCCTGAAACCCTCCAGCTCGAGGGACAACTCCCGCACACCGGCCAGCTTCAGTTCGCTCAAGACCGCCAGGGTGGCAAGAAGGTTGTAGGCGTTGTGCTCACCGACCAAAGGAGAAGAGAGCTCAAACCCGGTGCCCCTCGCCTCTACCAAGAGCCTCATTCCCCCTGCCCCCATGCCGAGAATCCTGCCGCGGTAGTGCAGCGAGACATCCCCACATACCAGACCGTAGGTGATTCCGCCCCCGTCAAGGACGGAATGGAGCCTCTCTCCGTAAGGGTCGCAGGCGTTCACCACCGAGATACCCTTTGTGAACTCGGTGAAAAGCCTACGCTTGGCCTCGAAGTAAGACTCCATGGTCTCGTGAAAGTCCAGGTGATCCTGGGTGAGGTTGGTGAACACAGAGGCATCAAACTCCACCCCGAAGACCCTCTCCATCTCCAGGGCATGGGAAGAGACCTCCATGGCAACAACCTTTGCTCCACCCTCCCTGGCCAAAGCCAAAAGCCTCCAAAGCTCCAACGCAGAGGGCGTGGT
>CAZMTB010000169.1:0-7755 GCA_964569095.1 uncultured Aquificales bacterium | reverse complement strand
CGCCATAACCATCAAGGGTTCAGACCTGAAGATGCTGAAGAAGGCAAAAGGTCGCAGGGTGATGGTCGTCGACACCATACGAGACGTCTCTCTCTCCACGGAGACCGGGGGAGTTGGCCTTAAGCTCACCCACGTTCAGGTAGTCCTCTCAAAAAAGGTGGTTGAGGCCTTCCAGAAACACGGAATGAATCCCTTAGACTGGAAGGGTAAGAACATAGAGGTGATAGGCGTGCTAAACTTCAATCCCTTGTACGGCTTTCAGATAGAGCCAGAGAACCGTCCCAACGCCATCAAGATAGCCACTGCCGCAAAGTAGGAACCCGAGATGTCGAAGAAGCTACTGGACACGGTGATCATCGGGGCAGGCCCCGCCGGACTCACGGCTGGGCTCTACACCGCCCGATCAAGACTGAAAACCCTCATCGTAGAACGCCTCGCCCCTGGTGGACAGATCGCCCTCACCGACTGGATAGAGAACTACCCGGGATTCGAGTCGGGGATAAGCGGGATGGAACTGGTGCAGCACATGCACAGCCACGCTGTAAACGCCGGGGCAGAGATAATGAGTGGAGAGGTGAAGGCCCTGGAGTCCGACCGCAACCTGAAGGTGGTCTACGTGGACGACAAGTGGCTCGAAGCCAAGACGGTGATCGTGGCGTCAGGGGCCTCCTTCAAGAGGCTGGGGGTTAAAGGGGAAGAGGAGTTCATCGGCAGAGGGGTCTCCTTCTGTGCCACCTGCGATGCCCCCTTCTACAAGGACCTGACCGTGGCAGTTGTGGGAGGTGGAGACACCGCAGTGCAAGAGGCATTGTACCTCACCAAGTTCGCAAAAAAGGTCTACCTGATCCACCGCCGCGACAAGCTGAGGGCAACAAAGGTGCTTCAAGAGCGCCTCTTCAACAACGAGAAGGTGGAGATCATCTGGTCGAGCACCGTGGACGAGGTGAAGGGGGATAGCCTGCTCAAAGGGGTGACCCTCTGCTGCTTGGAGAGCGGAGAGAAGAGGGAGCTAAGGGTTGACGGCCTATTCGTCTTCGTGGGGCTGAGGCCAAACACCGCCTTCTTGAAAGGGGTGGTGGACATGGACTCTGAAGGATTCATACTGGTGGACGAGAAGCTGGAGACCAGCACCCCGGGCATATTCGCCGCCGGAGACGTGCGGCGAAAGATACTACGCCAGGTCTCCACGGCGGTAGGAGACGGGGCAGCGGCAGCCCACGCCGCCGAGCTCTACATAGAGCGCCACTTCTAAACGTGAGGCTGGACAGGTTCCTCAAGGTTAGTCGCCTGATCAAGAGGAGGTCCCTTGCCAAAGAGGCCTGCGACTACGGGGTGGTAAGGGTGAACGGAGCCCCCGCCAAGGCATCGAAAGAGGTGAAACCAGGGGACATCCTGGAGCTCGACCTGGCCTCCTGGTACAAAAAGGTGGAGGTATTGAAGGTGCCAGAACGGGCGGTGGGCAAGGGAGCCGCCTCTGAGCTCTACCGGGTCCTGGAAGAGAGAAGGAAGGAGTTGGAACCGTGAGCACTCCCCTGCTGGCGATCACCATGGGGGACCCAGGGGGAATCGGGCCAGAGATCATCCTGAAGGTGGCGTCTCAAGGGCTACTTCCAAGGGAATGTTCACTCCTGGTTCTGGGAGATCCAGGGGTCTTTGAGGAGTACTCCCGCCTATGCTCCCTGCCAATGGAGATGGAGGTGGTTGAGGCCCCCCCCGCGGATCCCCAGGGTGGAAGGACCTACCTGCTTCCCGTGGGTCCACCCTTGAAAGAGGGAGACTGGGCCCCCGGCATCACAAATGCCCATTGCGGCAGGCTGGTTGGAGAGATCATCGAGAAGGCGGTAGCCCTGTGCCAAGAGGGAGTCACGAAGGCCATGGTGACTGCCCCCATAAACAAGATGGCCCTACACGCGGCAGGATATCCCTACCCAGGCCACACGGAGTTCCTGGCAAGGCTAACCAACACCAGCGACTTCGCCATGATGCTGATTGGAGGCGCAATAAGGGTGGTGCTCGTCACCATCCACGTGGCGCTCTCCCAGGTGCCCCAGTTGATATCAAAAGAGGAGATACGCCGCGTATTTAAGCTGACCCATCGCGGCATGAGGGAGTGGTTCGGAATAGAGAATCCCCGAATAGCCGTAGCTGCCCTAAATCCTCACGCCAGCGAAGGAGGCGCCTTTGGGGACGAAGAGGAGAGGATCATCGTTCCGGCAATAGAAGAGCTGAGAAGAGAGGGGTTCTCTCCCCACGGCCCACATCCCGCCGACACCCTCTTCTATCGCCACAAGCAGGGGGAGTTCGACGCGGTGGTGGCCATGTACCACGACCAGGGATTGATTCCCGTCAAGCTGGACGGCTTCGACACAGGGGTAAATCTCACCCTTGGACTTCCCATAATCCGCACCTCGGTGGACCACGGCACCGCCTTCGAGATAGCAGGTAAGGGAGTGGCAAACCCCAACAGCCTTGCGGCGGCGATACGCACCGCCGTGGAGATAGGACAGAGAACGTCTTAATTAGACCACACTCTATCGATTCCAATAGAAAAAAAACCACATTGAGGGCATCCCGCTTCAAAAGGTAGTCTCTCTCTTCAGAGAATGGGAAGGAGGGAGATTCGAGAAGATGAAGAAGCGGGCAAAGAAGAGCGACCTCCAGCAGACCGTAGAAGAAGAGATAGAAATCAAAGGATACGGCATACACACGGGAAAGCCTTCCAGGGTGGTGATACACCCCGCCCCCGAGGATACGGGAATACGTTTCGAGAAGGATGGGGTCACCTTTCCCGCCACGGTTGACTACGTGGTGGACGTAACCAACGCAACCACCGTGGGACACCAAGGGGTGAGCATACGCACCGTAGAGCACCTTCTCTCGGCCCTCCACGGTCTTGGAATAGACAACGCCGTGATTGAAGTGGAGGGAGACGAGATTCCCGGGCTCGACGGCAGCGCCAAGGAGTTTGCCGACAGGATAATGGAGAAGGGGATAAGGGTGCAGGATAAACCGAGGAGATACCTGCGCATAACCGGCAGCCTGAGGGTAGAGAACGAGAAGGGCGGATTCGTGGAGATATGTCCGGACAGCGGGGGCTTCTCGGCTGAGTGTGCCATCGAGTACGACCATCCATTCCTGAAGAGCCAGAGGGTCAGGTTCCGCAGGGGAGAGAGCTCCTTCGTAGAAGAGGTGGCCCCTGCCAGAACCTACTGTTTCTACGAAGAGATCGCCCACCTCTTGAAGCGGGGACTTGGCAGGGGAGGAAACATCAGGAACGCCGTGGTCATCGGAAAAGACGGCGTTCTCAACGGACCCACCCGGTTCGAGGACGAACCCGTAAGACACAAGCTTCTCGATCTCATAGGCGATCTAACCCTGCTCGGCATGCCCCTGAAGGCAGAGGTAAGGGCCCACAAAGCAGGCCACGCCCTCCACGTGAAGTTTCTGCAAGCGCTCAAAGAGGCAAAAGAGAGCGGCATAGGGGTGGTAGAACAGTAAAGATCAGATCTCTTGGGCAAAGCAATTTCAGAGCCTTAGCTCGCTAAAGGCGTGTAGAGAGTAAAGTGTCGAAAAACCTTGTTGCAATAATAATCATTATCCCCTACATTGATCCTTTAAGATGTGTTGTTCTGCAATTCTAAGTTGAAGAGGAGGTTTTATGAGCAAACTCGCGAAGATACTGACGAGCACGGCGATAATCCTGGGAATAATCTGGGTTAGTAACCTATCCCTCGCCTGCGACGACGGTGGTGGAACTGTCTTAAGTCCCCCAACCGTTACGGGAACCTTGGTGGACGAAGGCGACTGCCACTACAAGATAAAGCTCTCTTGGAACGCCGTGCCAGGAGCCACGAGTTATCTCATCTACAACGCCGACAACGACGACTACCTCGGCCAGACCACCTACACCTCGGTTTATGTCACCAACATACAGCCCGATAAGCAGTACAGGTTCTACGTGAAGTCCCACGGGGATACGGGAAACTCCGAGAAGAGCAACATCGTGATGGTGTACGCACCACCCTGTGGAGGCGCAGCCCTAACGCCGCCTTGTAACCTGCATGCCTCTGTAACCGACCTGGGAGACTGCAAGTACAAGGTGAACCTGAACTGGTGCAGCGTGTCGGGAGCCACCTCTTACACCGTCTACAACATGGTTGGAGACGTGCTCTACGAGATAGGAACCGTAAAGACCAACAGCGCCTCAATAACCAACGTGGAGGCTGGAGAGAGCTACACCTTCGCCGTAACGGCAAGCGACGGAACCCACAACTCCGAGCTCAGCGATCCCGTGAGCGTCACCATACCCCAGTGCGGAGGAGGCACCCCAACGCCGCCACCACCAACTCCCGGGCCAAACGGATGGGTATCTACCACCGTTAGCAACTCAAACGACTTCCAGAATGCCCTGAACGCCGCTGCCAACAACGGCAAACCCGACGAGATAGTGCTGAATCCAGGAACCTACAACGGCCCCTTCAGCTACGACTCAACCAATGGAGACAACCAGCCATTGACCATCAAGGGTGCCAGCGGCGCCTCCCCCTCAAGCATCATCGTGGACGGAGGACAGAAAGGGAGCACCTTAACCATAACCGACACTAACCCCGCCCACACCAACAGCCACTTCACGGTGACCGGCATCACCGTCCAGAATGGTAAGGCACCTTCCAGCAATAACAAGGGTGGAGGCATAAACGTCACCACCCCAGGCAACATCAGCGTCTCAAGTACCATCGTGAAAAACAACTCCGCCGGCCAAGGGGGAGGCGTTTCGGCAGCCCCCATCCGCACCAGTGGAGGCTCTGTAATCATCTCCGGAAACACCATGAGCGGTAACGCTGCCACCACCGGAGGCGGCGGTCTATCCATAAGTGCCGGAGGCAACCAGGTATCGGTGAGTGGAAACACCATAAGCAGCAACAACGGTGGCTCTATGGGAGGCGGGGTTCTCATATCCATAGCGGGAACCTCTGGTACCTCAGGAGGAGGAATAACCATCTCTGGAAACAGTCTCTCCTCTAACCAGGCCAGCTCAGGAGGAGCCATAGCCGTCAACTCCCCCTCAAGCTCGGGAGTGGTCAACATAGGAAGCAACACCATATCCTCTAACTCCGCCTCAACCAGCGGCGGGGGAATAAGCTTTGCCGGCGCTATCCAGGGGGTTCTGAGCGGAAACACCCTCAACAACAACAGGGCCAACCAAGGGGGCGGTGGGATCTCCATTGCCACATCCGGGCAAGTCACCGCCATAAGCAACACCATAAGCGGCAACACCGCTCCAGCAGGTGGGGGAGTGATGGTGAACGGAGGAACCACCACTCTGGTTAACAACATCATCTCCGGAAACAGCGCAAGCTCTGGAGGTGGTGGAGGTGTGGCGGTCTCTCCCTCTGCCTCCGGGGCACTGGTACTGATAAACAACCTGATCTCAGGAAACAGCGCTCCCCAAGGAGGAGGAGTGGGCATCTCCACGACCTCTTCCACCACCGGTGTGCCTGCGGTACTCATCAACAACACCATTGTGAGCAACTCTGCCACATCGGGAACGGGGAACCAGGTGAGATTGGTGATACCAACGGGCTCCTCCAGCACCACCTCTGGAATCTTCGTGAACAACATCATCAGGAGAACCTCGGCCTCAACGGGGAGCACCGACGTGGCCGTATCCCTGGGCTCCACCTCCTCCGGGGGCTCAGGAAGGGTGCCACCGGGCTTCGCATCGCTGTACTCGAAGGCGACCCCCGAAGGCCTCGTGGTTAGCCATAACAACTTCTTCAGCGAAAGCGTGGTTGACCTATCCACTAGCCTGGACTCAACCAACACCTACTCAGACCCGGGTTTCGTGGACGCAGCAAACGGAGACTACCACCTAACCGCCTCTTCTCCCTTGCGAGACAGTGGGGAAAGGGTTGACGGAATGGGCGAGACCGACTTTGAGGGAGACCCACGGGTACTGGGCTCTGCACCAGACGTGGGGGCAGACGAGTACATCCCAGAGAGGATAGAGAAGCTGTACCCCCCCAACGGAGCCGAGAGACACTACAGCGGTGATCTCTCACAAGACGGTCTCTTGGTGTTTGCGTGGTACCTGCCAAAGTCAAGTTCGGGAGTGGCAGGCTACAATCTCCACCTTGCCCTATCCTATCCGGGAGGATCGGAGGTGGCAGAGGGAGACGCCTTTCTAACCACCTCTACTGGTCTGGTCGTGCTGGAAGAGTACGACATAGCCGGCTGGGTGCTCTCCCTGGACGAGACCACCTGGAACGCCCTTAAAGGGTGGGAGATAGATTGGAGCGCCACCGCCTGCACAAAGGTGAACGACAAGACATCCGGAGTTGCAGGAACCACCTGGGGCACATTCACTATTCAATGAAAAAGAGGGGAACATGAGGGGAGTAGCGATCTGCCTGCTAACCCTTCTTATGACGGGAGGGGGGCCAAGCTGGGCATTCTCCAACTCCACAGCAACCTCTTATAAAACCCTCTTTCTCTCGGGAGTGATCATCTACGGAAAGGATAAGAGTGCCCTGTTCGAGGTGAGAGAGGACAACCGCACAGCTAAAAAGCAGGTGAAAGAGGGCGGGAAGATAGAAGGGTACATCCTTGACAAGGTGGAGAAGGACCGGGTACTGTTAAAATACAGAGGGAAAGTGAAAACCCTTCTGCTGAGGCGGGGAACGGTAGAAGCCGCACCAGCAGGTAGAGTTGGCAAAGAAGTTGCTGGAAAGAAGGAGAGGGTGAAGAAAAGGAACGAAACCTCAGAAGCAGAAGTGAGAAGGTATGGTCCCGGAGAGATAGATCTGAGCGAACACAAGGAAGAAGTAAGAAGGGGTATCATGGAGTTGATCAAGAGCATTCCTAACCCCGCAGGCAACACAGGAGACCAATAAAGAAAGGAGGTGATACGAGATGAAGAAGTTCAAACTGTTCTGCGCTGCTATCTGCGTGGTGGGAGCCATGGCCTTTGCCAGTACCTCAATAGCACAAACTTTCATGTGCTATTGGCCCGATCCCGGAGGGGCAGTAGGGTACGAGATCACCAATGTGGATAACTTCGGCGCTATGCTCATCTTCACCTACGACCCAGTAGGAGACATATTTGCTTACACCGTGGATTCGGCAGGACCCAAAACTGTCACTTACGCAGACGGAAGTATGCTTCCGGCCTACTTCTACGGTCAGTACGTGGGTAATGACTCGCTCACCGGCAAGCCCATCTACGACTTCTACGTCAGCGGCAGTGGTGTAGCGGGCTCGTTTGCCTACATAGGGCGCCAGGTCTGGTAATGTGGTAAGAAGGAGGGAGAAAGAGTGAAAGGGAGAACGGTGGTTCTAACGCTCGGCAAGACCGTCCTTTGGATGGCCGTTCTCCCTCTCTACCTACTCGGAACAGCCGCACAGGCAACCATGCTAGCCCCCGACCTAAACCTGAAGGGGCTAACCACGAGAGCATCAAAGGTGGTAGAGGCACGATGCATCGCCGTGAAAGAAGACCCTTCGTCACCCAACCTCGTCTACACCTTTGAGGTCACCCGCATGCTCAAGGGCAGAAAGAGGACTTCGAAGGTAGAGGTGTGGATCCCCGGAGGCCATCTGGGCAATCACAACCTCTACGTGCCAGGGGTGACAAACGCCGCACCACGGGTGGGAGACAGGATGCTCCTCTTCCTGGGAAGTGCCCAACGAGGGTTCTTCCCCGTAGGCTACTGGAGAGGAATGAAGAGAATCTCCAGGAACAGCAACGAAGAAGAG
>CAZMTB010000168.1:0-3698 GCA_964569095.1 uncultured Aquificales bacterium | reverse complement strand
AGGGGCATGTTCGTGCACGCCCAGCAGCTGCACGAGTTGGCCTCTCGTTACCCCGATGTGAAGGGTATACAGTGCGTCGTGACCCGGGAGGACCAAAGGGACGTGTTGACCATGAAGGTGGCAACCCACAAGGCCTTCTCTCCTGAGGAGGTTGAGAGGTTCGTGAAAGAGGCGAGGGATGTAATCAAGGTGAAGGTTGACAGGGTGGAGTTCGTTCCCGTAGATGCCCTTGAAGGGAAACCCCTGTTCGACGACCAGAGAGTCTGGGATTAAGGAGGACTGGGTAATGATAATAGAGCGTTGGATGTCCCACTCCCCCAAGACCATCAGGCCCGATAGCCTTGTGGTTGAGGCGGAGAAGATCATGCAAGAGGAGGGAATAAGGGGACTCCCCGTTGTAGACAAGCACAACACCCTGGTGGGAATAGTGACCCTTAACACCTTGAGAAAGGTTATGCCCTCCCCGGCAACCACCCTAAGCAAATACGAGGTGAACTACCTGCTGGCCAAGATGACCGTGGAGGAGGTGATGACCAAAAAGGTGATCACCTGCACCCCGGACATGCCGGTGGAAGAGGCAGCCCTGCTCATGAACAAGCACAAGATTGCCCACCTTCCCGTGGTGGATAAGGATAATAAGCTGGTGGGAATAATCACCGAGACCGACCTGCTCAGGCTGTTCGTCCAGATAATGGGAGTTGAAGAGGGTACCTGCAGGGTGGTGATAACCGATCTCCCGGTAACCGGGGGAGAGGTGGAGAAGATAACCCAGATATTCACCAAGTACGGTCCCATCATCTGTAGCATGGTGAGTCTCATAAAAGACGACAAGAGAACCCTTCTCTTCCGCATAAAGACCGAGAAGGGAGAGGTTTGTGCAAACCTGAGAAACGAGCTGGTCAGCGAGGGCTACAAGTTGGAAGAGTAGCTCTCCTAATCGGGGATAAAGAAGGGGACGGCTATTTCAGCCGTCCCCTTTCTATTTCTGCACAACCGGTTATCTGCAATCCATGCAGAGCTTGGCCTTATCCTCTGGCAGGCCTTTCTCTTTGAGCCAGGCGATCTCCTCCTCTGTAGCGAAGTACTTGCCGCACTTCTCGCAGGCGACCAGCTTGCTCTTCTTGTGCCAGCGCTCCATTATGCGGAACCCGTCCTTCTCCTCTATGGGAATAACGTCAACGGGACATACGTAGGTGCAGGCTCCGCAGCTGATGCAGAGGGGATTGGGCTCGTCGAAGGGGGGAACCACCCTTCTCTCTGGTCCCCTGCTCTCGTAACCCAAGGCGTGTCTTCCCACCACCTCGCTGCAAACCCTGACGCAGAGCCCGCAGAGAATGCAGTCCTCGTTCTCCTTCTCGAAGCGGGGTTCCCCAACTCCCATCTCCTCTGCCATCCTCTGGAGGGCAGGCAGGTTGGGGCACCGAGATATGTAAAGCTCCATCAACATCTTGCGGGACTTGGCGATCTTCTCGTTGGTGGTCTTCACCTCCAGGCCGTCCTCTGCCGGGTAGTCGCAAGAGGTGACGATCTTGGTGCGTTTTCCCTTCTTTATCTCCACCAAGCAGAGGCGACACGCGGTGTAGGGCTTCACCTCGTCGTGGTGACAGAGGTTGGGGATCTTTATGCCGTATCTCTTGGCCACCTGGAGTATGGTCTCTCCAGGTTGGGCTACCACTTTCCTTCCGTCTATGGTCAGCTCTGCCATCTCACACCACCTTCACAGCGTCGAATTTGCACACATCTTTGCAGATGCCGCACTTGATGCACTTCTCCTGGTCGATCTCGTGGGGCTTCTTCGTCTCTCCGCTGATGGCCTCCACGGGACACCTCTTGGCACACACCGTGCATCCTGTGCACTTCTCCTTGTCTATCTCGTAATGAACCAGCGGCTTGCACACGCCGGCGCGGCACTTCTTCTCCCTCACGTGCTCCAGGTACTCGTCCTTGAAGTAACGGATGGTGGTGAGCACAGGGTTGGGGGCGGACTTTCCGAGACCGCACAGGGAGGCGGTACCAATCACCTCTCCCAGCTCTTCCAGGAGCTCTATGTCCTCCTCCCGCCCCTCTCCGTTGGTGATCCTGGTTAGTATCTGGAGCATGCGCCTCAACCCCTCGCGACAGGGGGTGCACTTTCCGCACGACTCCTCGGTGAGGAACTTCACGAAGTAGCGGGCCACGTCCACCATGCAGGTGTTCTCGTCCATCACGATCATTCCACCGGAGCCCATCATGGAACCCGCCTCGTCCAGGCTGTCAAAGTCAACCGGCAGGTCCAGCAGCGACTCTGGCAGGCATCCGCCCGAGGGACCGCCCGTCTGCACGGCCTTGAACTTCTTGCCGTTTGGGATCCCGCCGCCGATGTCGAAGATGACCTCCCTGAGAGTCATACCCATGGGAACCTCCACCAGGCCCGTGTGCTCCACGTCGCCCACCAGGGAGAATATCTTGGTGCCCTTGCTGTTCTCGGTTCCCATGGAGGCGTACCAGGCCGCTCCCTCTTTCACGATGAGGGGCACGTTTGCCCAGGTCTCCACGTTGTTGAGAACGGTGGGCTTGCCCCACAGACCGCTCTCGGTGGCGTGGATGTGCTTGGAGCGGGGCTCTCCCACCCGGCCCTCGATGGAGGCCATGAGGGCAGACGACTCTCCGCAAACGAAGGCGCCTCCTCCTCGAACGATCTTGATGTCGAACGAGAAGTTCGATCCCAGAATGTTCTTCCCCAGCAGGCCGTATTCGCGGGCCTGCTCTATGGCCAGGGTGGCGTTCTCCACCGCCAGGGGATACTCCTTGCGCACGTAGATGTAGCCCTCGGTGGCACCAACGGCGTAGGCGCCTATGATCATTCCCTCCAGCACGCAGTGGGGGTTGCCCTCCAGCAGGCTTCGATCCATGTAGGCACCGGGATCGCCCTCGTCGGCGTTGCAGATAACGTACTTGATGGGCACGTCGTACTTCTTGGCGTCTTCCCACTTCCAGCCCGTTCTGAAACCGGCTCCTCCCCGTCCCCTGAGGCCCGACTCCGTAACCTCCTCTATTATCTTGTCGGGCTCCATCTCGAAGAGTGCCTTGGCCAGGGCGGTGTAGCCCCCAATGCTGATGTAGTCCTCTATGCTCTTGGGGTCTATCTTGCCGTTCATGTCCATGAGAAGCCGCTTCTGCTTGCTGTAGAAGGGTATCTCTTCCTCGTGGACGACCCTGTTGCCCTCTGAATCGGTGTAGAGAAGCCTCTCCACGATCTCGCCCTTCAAGAGGGACTTCTCTACTATCTCGGGAACGTCTTCGGGCTTAACCTTCTGGTAGAATATCTTCTCTGGGTAGATCACCACCAGGGTTCCCCTGCCGCAGAAACCGTGGCAGCCGGTACCCCTAACCGCGTGGCCGTCTCCCTTCTCCCTCACGGAGGCGTCCGCACCCTGCTTTGCGATCTCCTCTTCGAAGGCCTTGTAAACCTCCATTGCGCCGTGGGCCAGGCACCCGGTTCCGGTGCAGACCGCAACGAACCTCTCCTGGCCGGTGCGGGAGGCGGCAAGGCGCTTCTGTAGCTCAAAAAGCTCCTCTCTGCTCTTCAACCTGCTCATTCTCTGTACTCCTCAATGAGACTGTCCACCTTGGACGGGGTCATGTGGCCGTAGTACTTCTCGTCCACGATAACCAAGGGCCCCAGGGCACAGGCTCCCACGCAGTTCACCGTCTCCAGG
>CAZMTB010000167.1:0-6695 GCA_964569095.1 uncultured Aquificales bacterium | reverse complement strand
AGAGAAGGGTTCGCAGGCGTACCAAGAAGAGGTACCTCAGGGAGAAGAGGGACATACTCACCTCGCTAAGGGAGATAGAGCCGGGAGACGCGGTGGTCCACGTTGACCACGGCATAGGGATATACCGAGAGTTGAAGAGGGAGGAGGTTGAGGGGAAGTTAGAGGAGTTCATGGCCATCGAGTACCGTGATGGAGACATGCTCTACGTTCCCGTTTCAAAGCTTAACCTGGTGCATAGGTACGCGTCTGCCAGCGAGGTTCCCCCCAGAATAGACAGACTCGGTGGCTCCACCTGGCGCAAGGCCTGTGGCAAGGTGAAGAGAGATTTAGAGGAGTTTGCCAAGCAGCTGGTGCTCCAGGAGGCCGAGAGGAGGGTGGTGAAGGGTCACGCCTTCTCTCCAGATGGACCCTGGCAGGAGGAGTTTGAGGCGAGGTTTCCCTTCCAGGAGACTCCAGACCAGGAGGCCGCCGTGGAGGAGATAAAGAGGGAGATGGAGTCTCCAAGGCCCATGGACCACCTCTTGTGCGGTGACGTGGGATACGGCAAGACCGAGGTGGTGATGAGGGCGGCCTTCAAGGCGGTTATGGACGGAAAGCAGGTGGCGGTGTTGGTTCCCACCACCCTTCTTGCAGAGCAACACCTTCACACCTTCAGGGAGAGGTTCGCGGGGTATCCCGTGATCGTAGAGGCCATAAGCAGATTCAGGTCTCGCAAGGAGCAGGCCGACATACTGGCAAGGGTTGCAGAGGGTAAAGTGGACATTCTCATAGGCACCCACAGGTTGCTGTCCGGTGATCTGGTCTTCAAAGACCTGGGCCTGCTGGTGATAGACGAGGAGCACCGTTTCGGGGTTAGACAGAAGGAGCAGCTGAAGGCCCTGCGCAAGGGTGTTGACACCATAAGCCTCTCGGCCACCCCCATACCCCGCTCGCTGAACATGGCCCTATCTGGGCTCAGGTCGATGAGCCGCATAGAGACACCACCCCAGGGCAGAGTGCCCATAAAGACCTTCATTGCTAAGTTCTCGGACCGCTCCTTGAAGAGGGCCGTAGAGAAGGAGCTTGACAGGGGAGGGAAGGTGCTGGTGGTTCAGCAGAAGGTAGAGGGTTTAGATGAGCTTCACCACCGCATAGCAACCCTGCTTCCCCAGGCGAGAACGGGCATGGCCCACGGCCAGATGAAGGAGAGGGAGTTGGAGAGGGTGGTGCTCTCCTTCTTCAAGGGTGAGATTCAGGTGCTGGTTGCCACGGCAATTGTGGAGGCGGGTCTCGACATACCCCTTGTTAACACCCTGGTGGTGGTGGGGGCAGAGAGGTTTGGCATGGCCCAGCTCTACCAGCTCAGGGGCAGGGTGGGCAGGGGAGATAGGGAGGCCTACGCCCATCTCCTGGTGACGGCCAAGGAGATAACCCCCTCCATGCAACGAAGGTTGAGGGCCCTGCAGGAGTTCTCGCGTCTCGGTTCCGGTTTTCAGCTTGCCATGAGGGATCTGGAGATCAGGGGGGCCGGTAGCATTCTGGGGAAGAGGCAGTGGGGTAGGGTGTCGGAGGTGGGAATAGAGCAGTTTTCGAGGCTGTTGGAGAAGACCATCGAGAGAATAAAGGGGGGTGGAGTGGCCGTTGAGGCTCCGGACCCCGAGATAAGGCTGGGGGTTGAGGCCCTGATACCCCCTGACTACGTGGGAGACGACAAGGTTAGACTGGCCATCTACAAGCGCATAGCCGCCGAGGGTACCCACAAGGGGCTTGTGGAGATCGAGGACGAGCTGAGGGACCGCTTTGGACCCTTGCCCCCCCAGGTGGCTGCACTGGTACGGTTGGGACGTCTCAGGTTGTGGGCAAAGGAGCTGCGGATGGAGAGGATACAGCTCAGGGGAAGAAGGGTGCTGCTGGTCTGGTATCCGGACTCTCCCCTGGCGGGGGTTTCAAGGAAGAGGTGGAAGGTGGCCCTGGGAATCAGGCCATTCGATCTGAAGGGCAACGCCTTACAGCTCTACTTGGGAGGGGAAGAGGGCCCCTTAGAGGTGGTTGAGCGTTGTTTGCCTCTGCTTTTGGATGGTGCTAATGGGGTTATCCAACACGCGAAAGAGGAGGGTTCTGTATGAGAAGGTTTGTGGTTTTTGCTTTGGTGCTCACCTTTGCCCTGTCTTCGCCGGCCATGGCCAGCAAGGGAAAAGGCAGTAAGAAGACCAAGAAACTGAAGAGCAACGTGGTGGCGGTGGTTAACGGCCACGAGATCACCGTTGACGACTACAAGAGGGAGCTGAAGGCCCTGCCTCCCCAGATGCAGATGTTGGTGAAGCAGGACAAGACCATCAGAGACAAGTTCCTGGACAACCTGGTGAGCAAGGAGATCCTCAAGATAGAGGCCAAGAAAGAGAAGGTGAAGCTCTCTAAGGAGCAGCAGAAGAAGCTTGAGGACTTCAAGAACGAGCTGCTCATAAACGCCCTTCTGGACAGACACCTCGGGAAGATAAAGGTGAGCGACAAGGAGGCGGCAGAGTACTACCGGGAGCACAAGAGTGAGTTCACCACCCCTGCCCAGGTGAGGGCGAGCCACATTCTGGTGCAGACCGAGAAAGAGGCGGAGGACCTGATCAAGAGGCTTAAGAAAGGGGCAGATTTCGCCAAGCTTGCCCAGCAGTTCTCCCTTGACCACGTTAGCGCCAAGAAGGGAGGAGACCTGGGTTACTTCTCGAAGGACCAGATGGTTAAACCCTTTGCAGACGCAGCCTTCTCCCTGAAGGTGGGCCAGATAAGCAAGCCAGTGAAGACGAGGTTCGGCTACCACATCATAAAGGTGACCGACAAGAAAAGAGCGTCGTTGCAGCCCTTCCCGCTGGTGAAGAAGCAGATAAAGGAGAAGCTGTTGAGGGAGAAGCAGCAGAAGGCCTTTGACGCCTTCCTGCTGAGGATCAGCAAGGGGATGAAGATAACCAAGAATCCAGATGCCCTTAACGGACGCATTTGAGGGTTAAACGCTTGAGGATGGTGGCCAGGGGCACCCTCCTCCTGGTGGTGCTACTGGGTTGTGTCACCGTTTCTCTCCTCGTTTCCTGCAAGAGGGGGGGAGAGAAGGAGAAAGGGGAGAGGAAGGCCCAAAGCCACCCCCACGGAGTAGTGGCGGTGGTGAACGGTGAACCCATCTCTCTGCGGGATCTGAAGAGGGAGATGGGTACGGAGGAGCCTTCGGTGGGCAACTCCACCGCCCAATTCGTTCTTCAAAACATGATAGACCAGCGGCTGCTCTTGCAAGAGGCGAGGAAGAGGGGAATAAGGGTGCCCCAGGAACTCATCTCCAAGTTGGCCTTTGGTAGTCACGATGCCACTTCCCCGAAGGAGAGGCGCTGGGAGAAGAGACTGGAGGACCTCTGGCTCATTGGGAAGGTGGCAGAGGCCATCTGCCCGGTACCCGTGCCCACTGAGGAGCAGGTGGAGGCCTACTACCGTACCCACAAGGACCGTTTCTTCGTGAAGGATGGGGTGGTGTTGAGGCAGATTGTGCTTTCCTCCAAGAAGGAGGCTGAGAGGCTTAGAAAGACCCTGCGCTGGAAAGGGTTGAAGGCCTTTGAGAAGGCCGCCAAGGAGTACTCAATTGGCCCTGAGAGGGCCCTTGGAGGGAGACTTGGGCTCATTAGGAGGGGAGACGAGCCCCCGGGGTTCGAGGTGGTCTTTGGCCTCAAACCGGGCAGGGTGAGCGAGGTGGTGAAGACCGACTACGGGTATCACCTCTTCTTTGTTGAGAAGAGGGTGAAGGACTGGTACCTTCCCCTGGAAGAGGTGAGAGGAGAGATAAAGAGAACCCTTATTGCCGAAGAGGGTAACGAGTGTTTGAGAGAATGGCTAAGGTCGGCGAGGAAGAGGGCGAAGATAGAGGTTTACAGGGAAGAGCTTATGTCCTTGGTAGGAGAGGGAGAATGAGAAGAGGGGTTTTGTGGAGGCTTCTCGTGGCGCTCTTTCTGCTGGTGCTGTGGGGTTCTGCGGGGGCCATGATCATCGAGAAGGTTGTGGCGGTGGTTAACGGGGAGGTTATCACCCTCACAGAGTTGCAGGAACGGGCGCTGATACTCAAGAAGAACCTCGGCAAGGAGGATATTCCCCTCAAAGAGATCCTGAAGAAGATGATTCTGGACACCTTGGAGGTCCAGCGGGCCAAGGAGCTTGGTCTCTCCGTGGACGACCACGTGGTGGACGAGTACATACACAACCTCTTGAAGAAAGAGGGAATCACCATGGACGACCTTAAGGAGAGTCTCAGGGAGTGGGGGGTTAGTATGAACCTCTACCGGGACGAGATAAGGCGCAGAATTCTCATCTCAAAGGTGCTCAATCTTGAGGTTAGGTCCCGGGTGGCGGTGCCCGACGAAGAGGTGAAAGAGTACTACCTGAAGGTGAGAGATAAAAGGTTTCACCAGCCTCCCATAGCCCACGTGGAGGACGTCTTCGTCGCCGCAAATGGTGACAAGGCAAAGGCCAAAGAGATAGCCAAGAAGGTGTACGAGGCGGTGAAGCTGGGAGAGTCCCTTAAGAAGATAGCGGCTTTGAAGGACCTCAGATATGCGGACCTTGACGACGTGAAGAAGGGAGAGCTGGTTGAACCCCTGGACAGGTTCATATTTGCGGCCAAGACGGGAGATGTGGGGTTGATCGAGGTTGAGAACGGCGTACACGTGGTGAAGGTGGACTCCATAAAAGAAGAGGTTTACGTGCCCTACGACAAGGTTAAGGATAAGCTGAGGGCGGAGCTGGAGGCCAAGAGGGCCGACCAGCTGTACCGAAAGTGGCTGCAGAAGCTTCAGAAGAGGGCCTTCATAAAGGTGTTCATGTAGACGCGTTCAGGCTTGGCAGCCTGGAACTTGGCTTCTTGATCGCGGCGTGCAAGGAGATCCCTGCATGAGAAGAGAAGAGAAGGGTACCCTGTTTCTGCTCTTCGTTGACGGTGTAGGGATTCCCACTCGTTCCTGGTTCAGAGCCCTTCCCCTGTTCGGTTTTGAGCTGGGAGACTTCGGCGGGCCTGCTTCTTCCCCCCTTGAGCCCTTGCCTTTGCCCTACGGTGGACTGGTGAAACCCATAGATCCTAAGCTCGGTGTAGGGGGGATTCCCCAGAGTGCCACGGGGCAGACCTCCCTTCTTACCGGAGTGAATGCCCAAGGGGTACTTGGTTACCACAAGAGCGGTTATCCCAACGGTATGCTGAAGGGGATAATAGACCGGAACGGCCTCTTCGTCAGGGCCAGAAGGCTGGGGATTGGCTGCAGCTTCATAAATGCCTTCAGGCCCACCTTCTTCACGGGGGAGAGAAGGGTGATATCCGTCACCACGTACAACGCCCTGGCAGCAGGCTTGCCCTTACACACCTTGGAAGATCTCTGCGAGGAGAGGTCGGTCTATCAGGAGTTCACCAATCGCTTTCTCCACAAGATAGGGTACGATT
The DNA here is from genome assembly GCA_964569095.1 of uncultured Aquificales bacterium. Classification (GTDB taxonomy): domain Bacteria; phylum Thermosulfidibacterota; class Thermosulfidibacteria; order Thermosulfidibacterales; family JALWSI01; genus JALWSI01. The sequence continues at coordinate 1,261 of CAZMTB010000167.1, read as the reverse complement.
ACGTGCCCATCTGGAGTCCGGGCAAGGCAGGCTCTGTCCTCGCCGCCCAGAGGGGAAGGTTCAGGCTCATTCTCTACGAGCACTTCATAACCGACCTTAACGGGCACAAGGGCGATGCCGAGATTGCGAGGCAGACCTTTCTGGACCTGGTGGAGTTCGTCGAGGGGCTTCTGTCGGGCCTGGATCTCAAGCGCGACACGGTTCTCCTCTCCAGCGACCACGGCAACCTCGAGGATCCCTCCCGCAGGGTGCATACCTGCAATCCCGTTCCCTTCATGGCCTGGGGTGTGGATGCCTCCTGGTTTGTGGAGAGAGTGGAGAGCATACAGGACGTGATCCTGGTGATGGAGGAGTGGTTTATCTTGCGGTGTGGTTGTGGTAAGGGGGGCTTGGGGAGATGGACGGAAGGAGGGTTGAGATGAAGATTCTCGAGAGAAGCACAGGCGCCTACGAGATAGTGGGTGACAACCTTGAGATGCTCAAGGTGAAGGTGAGCCCGCAGTTTCCGGTCTTCGCAGAGGCGGGCAAGATGATCTACCTGAAGGGCAACGTGGAGATGGAGAGCCGCCTTCCCGAGAAGGAGGGATCTGGCCTTCTGGACAAGGTGCTTGGTGCGGGAAAGAGGGTGCTTGCGGGTGAGTCCCTCTTCTTCACCTACTACGAGGGAGAGGGAGAGGTAGGTTTTGCAGGGGACTTTCCCGGAAGAATCATGCCCATCGGCCTTGCCAACCAGGCGATACTCGCCCAGAGGGACGCCTTCATCGCTGCGATGGGAGAGGTGGAGATCTCCATTGCCCTCCAGAAGCGCATCGGAGGAGCCCTTTTTGGTGGAGAAGGGTTCATCCTGGAAAGGCTCTCTGGTGATGGGATTGCCTTCATCCACGCCGGGGGAGACCTGGTTAGCTTCGACCTGGCCCCCGGGGAGACCATGAGAATAGACACGGGTTCCGTGGTGGCCTGGGACGAGAGCGTGACCTACGACGTGGCCTTCGTGGGAAGCATAAAGTCTGCCATCTTTGGGGGAGAGGGTATATTTCTTACCACCCTTACCGGCCCCGGAACGGTGATCGTTCAGACCATGACCTTGGCCAAGCTGAGGCGCATGATAGGGATCTCTTCGGGGAGCTCTGAAGAGAGCAGTTCTCTTGCAAAGACCTTGGGGGTTGCCGCGGGGGCTGCAGGGGTTGGAGGCATACTGGGTAGTATCTTGGGAGGCGAAGACAGATAGAAAGAGAAGGGCCCTCTTGAGGGAGGGCCCTTG
>CAZMTB010000166.1:0-1511 GCA_964569095.1 uncultured Aquificales bacterium | reverse complement strand
CTTCCCGGGGGGTATTCAGGGTTGAGCCCAGAGAAGGGATTCTCTGTTCAACCAACACCTGCCTATCTCCGGGGTTGCAGGAGCACGAGTACGCCCCGTCTTCTACCTGGGTGGAGCACAACCACAGCCGGTTGCGGCGTTTGAGGGAATTGCTTGACGGCCAGAGAGGAGAGGTGGATGCCTCAACGTGCCTCTCAGTTCTTGCGGACAGCCACGATCCCTCCTGTGGGCAGGGGCGGATTCTGGGAAATGCCGTTGCAATGGCGGGCAATGTGCTATCCGTGCTCTTCGATTTCCAGGGTGACAAGATTTGGGTTGCCCAGGGCGAGGTTCCAGCCAATGTTTTGGGCGTTTACCACGCCTACTCCCTCAGCGCCCTCTTTAGAGGGGAGGTGGAGTTGACCGGCAGGGTGATTCCGCCCCAGGGTTTGCGGCGCAGGGCAAGGGGTGTGAGGAGGTTTATGAGATCGATGAGGGCTTGGGACGAAGGGCTGAACCTGGAGCGGGCGATCTTTGAGATGGAGCTTGCGTTTAAGAGGTGTCCCAGCGAGCCAATGTTCGGTTTTCTGTTGGCCTTGCTTCTCGCCAAAGATGGGAGGCTCTCAAGGGCCTATCAGGCGCTTGAACTCGTGGAGAGGAGCCGGCTCTCCCCACTGCGCCGTGCCCAGGTGGTTCTGTGGAAGGGGAGGCTCATGGACCTTATGGGTAGGAGGAGAGAGGCCGTTGCTCTCTACAGAAGGACCGTGGAGTTGAGCCGGTTCCAGGACATTACCCACGCTGCCTGGATGGGGCTTAAGAGGAGATACAGCAATAGGGATATTCGCCGCATGGACCTGCTCTTTCTCGTAGCAGACTGGGTGGAGTGAGGGTGCAGAGCAGAGTCCCCTGCACCCTCAAGGGAAGAGAATAGGTCTTATTGACCGTATGCTCTCATCTCTTGATCGATGGGGTAGTCGGGTATAATGTGGACCCCGTCGTAGTATACTTTGAGGTGTGCCACTATCTTTCCGTCTATTCCTAAAGGTATTATCCAGCAGGCTTCTGGCTCCCGGTATTCTGCACCATTTAGCACTTGCAGTTTACTTATTACAATGGGAAGTTCTTTTTTGATTTGCTCAATAGAAACTTCTGGAAGGTAAGTCTTAACCTTGTATCCTTTGGGTAATACAGTGCCGTCTATTGGGCTGAACTCCAGTGCGCCAACTGCTACTCCCTGGTAGAGAATGGCTGCCTTTATCACTATTTCTCCTCCTGGGGCTTTGGCTGTCCATATGGGTCCGGGAACCAAAAGGGGTTGAGCGGCTCTTGCGGTGTTTACCGACTGGATAGCCTTTTGAAGTGTGTCGTTAGGGAGAGTAGCTGGGGGCGCTGGCGGGGCACTGGGAGGAAGGGCGGTTGAAAAACCGGGGGGTGGAGGAGCGGGTGGTCCTGGAGGAGGCGCATCTGGGGCTTTGGAGTAAATTCTTTCTCCTCTGCGGAGGAGAGGAGGGGCTTGCTGTGCTGTTGCCATA
>CAZMTB010000165.1:0-7217 GCA_964569095.1 uncultured Aquificales bacterium | reverse complement strand
CGGATTGGAAGATCGAAGAAAAACTCCTTATCCTATTCGTGGTGTCGGGGATACCCTAACCACCGGAGCCGGGTGTTAGGAGATTCTCTTTAATCATGATCATGGCAATCATGTGAACCCGTGGTTTGCTGGGGGGGCGAGAACCGTGCTGCAGGGTTGTTTCAGTTTTCTGAAGGAGAAAGCGATCTTTCCTGGGTTTCTTTGAATCCCCCGGTTTTTCCTCCTTGACATCCACCCAGGTTAGCGTATGATAACTAACCATGGTCGAGATGAGCCTGAAACCGAGGCAGGTTGAGATACTCCAGGTGGCCCTGAGGCTGCTGGCAGAGGGGGGGTGTCATGCCCTCACCATCAGGAACATCGCCTTCGAGCTGGGAATAACCGAGCCTGCAATCTACCGCCACTTTGGATCTAAGAAGGATCTCCTAATGGCCCTCTACGGGTACGTCTGGGCGAGGTTGAAGGACGAGGTGCTGCCCGTTCTTGACGAGGGGGGAGATCCCCCCCAGCGTCTCTCCAGGGTGGTTGAAAGCACCCTGAGTTTCTTGAGCAAGAACAAGGGGGTGAACCTGGTGCTTCTATCCGAGGCCATTCATCACAACGACCCAGACCTGAAAGGCGCCATGTTGGAGCTGATCACCAATTTTCAAAAGAGGTTGAAGGAGGTTCTGGCAGAAGGGATGAGAGAGGGATTTTTCAAAGACGACCTCGATCTCGAGGTGGCCTCCCGGGCGGTTATGGGTTTCGTGCAGTCCACGGTGATATTCTCTCTGCTGAAGGGTGAAGAACGGGAGGCGGGGAGGGAAGCCAGCGGTTTTGTCCGGGTCTTCTTGAGGGGGGTTGGGCGATGAGAAGGGTATTTGTGGTTGCGTTCTTCTTCGTTTTGCTTCTGGTTCCCGCGCCGTCGCGCGCACTCAACGCCACTGCCGAGGGCCCCATCACCCTGGAAGAGGCCATCTCCTTCGCCCTCAAGAAGAGCCCGGTGGTGGAGTCCGGTCGCTGGGACGTGGTCTCGAAGAGAGAGGGAGTTAAGGCGGCGTGGGGTAAACACCTGCCCCAGGTTGACCTCGAGTCGGGCTACACCAGGTTCAGCGATCCGCTGGCGGTGGTGCCCATAAAGGGCTTTGGAAGGCGTCCTCCCTTCTTCAGCAAGAACATCTACCAGTGGAAGGCCGTTGGTTATCTTCCCGTATACCAGGGGGGCAGGATAAGCCGCATGGTGGAGATCTCGCGGCTGGAGGAGGAGATTGGTGCCGACCAGCTGAAACTCACCAAGGAAGAGCTGGTGGCAGACGTGACCAACCTCTTCAACCGGGTGTTGCAGCTCAACCACCTTCTTAAGGCCCAGGAGGATGCCCTTGGGGCCCTGCAGAAGGTTAGGGAGGACACCCACAACCTCTTGAAGGTGGGCAGGGTGGCCCAGGTGGACCTCATGCGCATAGACACACAGGTGTCGGTTCAGAAGCAGGAGCTGATAGCAACGAGAGAGCTGCTTCGTCGCACTAAGGAGACCCTTGCCTACCTTTTGGGCTGGCCGCCCCGGGCAGAGCTCAACCCCGTGGGAGAGCTGAGGGAGGTACCCTTTGATGCCAAGCCGGCGGTGGATGCGGTGGAGAGGCGTCCCGACGTGAGGGCCGCCTTGAAGAGGGTGGAGGAGGCCCAGAAGAGGATAGAGTACGAGTTTGGTGCCCATCTGCCCGACCTTTACCTCTCCACCAGCTACGGCGACAGGTCTGGAGCCGGTTTTCACGGCAAGGAAGAGGTGTGGCAGGCGGGGGCCTACCTGAGGCTGAACATCTTCAGCGGGGGAACCATCTCTGCAAAGGTGAGGCAGGCCAAGGCAGAGCTCTTCAAGGCACGAAGCCAGCTTCAGAACGCGAGGCTGAAGGCCGAAGAGGAGATTCTTCACGCCTCGTCTGCGGTTGCAGAGGCCAGGGCGAAGGTGGAGGCGGCCAGGTTGGCACTTCAGAGCGCCAAGGAGTCGTTTCGCGTAGAGAGGCTCAAGTACGCTTCGGGGGCAGGAACCGTGACCGACATGCTTCTTGCCCAGGCGCAGTGGCTCGACTCAAAGGCGAGGTACTACCAGGCCCTTTACGACGAGAACTCGGCGGTGGTGGCCTACAAGCTGGCCACCTCTTCCATTCTGGAGGATGGCGGGGAGGAGTTGAAATGAGGCCTAACGTGAGGCGCGTCTTAATTGCAGTGGCGGTGGTTGCGGTGGTTGTTGCGGGAGTGGTGGTGGTTAAAAAGAGAAAGATGGCTATTCAAGGGGCGCCCCTTCCCGCGGTTCCCCCGGTGCCGGTTTCCACCGCGAGGGTGAAGACCGGCGAGCTGGTGGTGAGCCGTAGCTACCTGGGCACCGTTGAGCCCCTGGTGGGATCCCAGCTTGCCTTCAGGGTCACGGGCCACATCCTGGAGGTGAGGGTACGGGAGGGCGACGAGGTGACCAGGGGCCAGGTGCTGGCGGTGGTGGATAGCGGTCCCTTTACCGCCCAGTACAACTCCTTGAAGGCCCAGCTGGAGGGGGCCAGAAGTACCCTTGCCACCCTGGAGGGGGTCTACAGGCGCGACCTCATGCTCTACAAGAACAAGGCCATAAGCAAGGAGAGGCTCGACAAGTCGCGTTCTGCCAAGGACGAGGCCAAGGCCAAGGTGATCACCCTGGAGGAGTCTCTGAAGGCTGCCAGGTTGAACCTGGACTACTGCACCCTGAGGGCGCCCATGGACGGGGTGATCACGAGAAGGCTTCTGAATCCAGGCGACCTAGCCCAGCCCGGCAAGCCGGTTCTCTCCATGGAGGCTCCCAAGGAGGGGTACAAGGTGGTAGTCAAGGTTCCCCAGGAACTTGTGGGAAGCTTCGGCGTGGGCACCGAGGCGATGATCTGTCCCTCTTCCGGCGATCGTTCCCGGGTGGTTATTGCCACCGTGAGCAGGGTGTATCCCGGCATGACGGCGGGGGCACTGGCGAGGGTGGAGGCTGACCTGGAGGAATCTCCCTTTGGGCTGCCCTCGGGATCCACCGTTGAGGTGGCGCTGGTTCTCAAGAGGGTGAAGGGACTCTTGGTGCCTTTGAGGTCTTTGCTTCGCACCACCGGAAGAAGTGTGACCTTCGCCGTGGATGCCCGTGGCAGGGTTAGGGTCGTGCCCGTTGAGGTGTTGGGCAGGGGAGAGCGAGTGGCGGCGGTATCGGGGGCACTCAAGGAGGGAGAGCAGGTGGTTGTGGGTAGTGACAGCCTTCTCTTGAGGTTGCACAACGGATCCTTGGTGAATCCACGGGCAACGGCGCCATGAACTTCGTGGACTGGTACACCGAGAGGCCACACCTGGTCACTGCCTTCATCCTGCTGGTGGTGGCCCTGGGGGTTATCTCTTTCAGGTTCATGCCCTTGAACCTCTTTCCCGATGCCAACTACCCGGTGATAAGCGTGGTGATCTACCAGCCAGGGGCCTCGGCCGAGGACATGGAGGACAAGGTTGCCCGTCCCATTGAGAAGGAGCTTGGTACCATCGACCAGGTGAGGAGGGTCACCTCGGTTAGCAACGACGAGATTGCCTCGGTCTCCGTGGAGTTTGAGTACACCAAGGGCCTGGATGCGGCCGCCACCGACGTTGCCAACACCCTGCAGCGGGTGATCTGGAAGCTGCCAAAGGAGATCCTGCCTCCCCAGATATTCAAGGTCAGTGATGCCACTGCCCCAGTGGTCACCCTGGCCCTCTATCCCAGGAAGGGTAGCGGACTGGACCTCGCAAAGGTGCGCCAGCTTGCCGACAACGAGATAAAGGAAGAGCTTTTGCGCATTCCCCACGTCTCAGACGTGGAGGTGTTTGGGGGTTATCTGCCGGAGTACACCGTTGTGATCGACCAGAGCAGGTTGCACGGCTACGGGCTCTCCCTGCCCCAGGTGATGGCGGCCGTAGGGGCCCAGAACCTGAACATTCCCAATGGCCTGATCATAAAGGATCGCCAGCAGTACCTCTTCAAGGTGGCGGGTGAGAAGGGCCTGGTGGACGAGCTGGGTGCCGTGGTGGTGGGGAAGGGCAAGGATGGGGGAGAGGTTCACCTGAGGGACGTGGCAAGGGTGGAGGTCTCCTTCAAGGAGCGGCAGTCCCTCTTTCATGGAGACGGTGAGCAGGCGATAGGTGTGAACGTGCTGCGTTCTCCAAAGGGGCACGTTACTGACACCCTCAAGGCGTTGAATGGGTATCTTCCCCGGCTCAAGAGCAGGTATCCACAGGTGGTCTTCAAGGTGGTTGACACCCAGGGCACCATCATCGAGACGAGCATATCCAACATGGTGGACTCGTTGAGGGATGCGGTTCTCATGACGATCCTTGTGCTCTTCCTCTTCCTGGGAAGGGTTAGGATGTCGGTGCTTGCCGCCATCTCCATACCCTTCGTCTACTTCATGACCTTCGCCGAGATGAGGCTGCTGGGATACGAGCTTAACATCGTAACGATGACCGCGGTGATACTTGCAGTGGGGCTTCTCGTTGACGACACCATCGTGGTTATCGAGAACATCCAACGCCACATGGTGCAGCTCGGCAAGCCGATTGTTAGGGCGGCAGTGGAGGGTACCAAGGAGATCATCCTGGCGGATTTCGCGGGTACCTACACCACGGTGATAGTCTTGGTCCCCATCATGTTTATCGGGGGATACGTGCAGAAGATACTCAGGCCGTTGTCTGTGGTGTTGGCCCTCTCCCTGATTAACTCCTTCGTGGTCTCCGTTACGGTTATACCGCTTCTGGCTCCCAGGTTCCTCGGCGGTAGCGGGGGACCCAACAGGGTGGAGAGGTTGGTGGAGTCCTTTGACTCCAAGGTGATAGGTGGAGTCCGAAGGTTCTTCGTGGGGCTTCTGGAGGTGGGACTGAAGCACCGCCTGGCCTTTCTGCTGCTGGCAGTATTGCTCTTGATGGTGAGCAGAAGGGTTATGCCTCTCACGGGCAGGGACCTTATGCCCTCCATGGACACGGGTATCCTGAAGGTCTCCTTCGAGACCGAGACCGATACCTCCCTTGCAGAGACCGAGAGGATACTGGACAGGATGGAGTCTATTCTGAAAGGTCAGAAGGGGCTCGTCAGGTTTGACTCCATGGTGGGTTCAGAGCCGGGAGTGATAAGCTTTGGTAAAGGCAGAACGCCGCAGATGGGGCTAATCACCGCCCACTTCGTTGACAGGTTTCACCGCAAGGAGAGCCTTTGGGAGATAGAGGACCGGCTGCGCTCGGAGTTCCAAGGGATACCCGGTCTGAAGTACGTGGACGTTTACGACTTTGGTGCCACTCCCCTCTCTTCCATTGCTGCCCCTGTTGACGTGATGATCACCGGTCCCGATCCCAGGGTCCTCGACTCCCTTGCCTCTGAGGTGGAGAAGCGCCTGCGCAAGGTGAGGGGGTTAACCAGCGTGTCCCGTACCTGGACCCTGGACAAGAGGGAGGTTCGCTTCGTCGTGGACGTTCACCGGGCCACCCTTTACGGCGTATCTTCCGTGGAGATTGCCAGCCAGGTGTCGGCTGCGCTGCGGGGAGGCGAGGCGTCGGTCTTCAGGGTTCCCGGTGAAGACGGGTACACCATCAGGATTAGGTATCCCCGGGCAGGGCGAGACTCCCTCTCCAGGCTCGAGGCCCTTCAGGTGGAGACCCCCCTGGGCCCTGTTCCCCTCTTCTCGTTGGGCAGAATGGAGACCTCGAGGGTGAGAACCACCATCACCCATTACGACTACCAGCCCTCGGTGGACGTCTACGGCTACAGGAGAACCATGGCAATAACCCACCTGCAGGAGCAGATAGACGAGGTGTTGAAGGACCTGGAGGTTCCCCAGGGGTACCACCTGAGCCAGCAGGGAGAGGTTAGAAAGATGAAGGAGTCTTTCTCACGACTGGTACGGGCCCTGGCTCTGGCCATCGTGCTTCTCTACTTTTCCCTGGTGCCCACCTTTAAGTCGTGGATCCATCCCTTCACCATAATGGCGGCCATACCTCTCGCCCTCATTGGGGCGGTGTGGGGATTGCTTCTGGTGGGGCGCCACTCGTGCATGCCGGCGTTCATGGGCATGATCCTCCTCTCCGGTATCGTGGTGAACAACTCCATTCTGCTTCTCGACTTTGCAGAGAGGGCGTTGGAGGACGGTTCCTCCCTCAGGGAGGCCCTGGAGGGGGCAGTGAGTGTGAGGGTTAGGCCAATCCTCATGACGGCGGCCTCTACCATCGTGGGCATGATTCCCATTGCTGCCCAGTGGGCGGTGGGTCTCGAGAGGCTCTCTCCTCTGGCCGTGGTGGCCATTGGGGGATTAGCGGTTTCCACCCTTCTAACCTTGTTCTACATTCCCCTTCTCTACAGCCTCTTTCACGACGCGCGGGAGGGACTGGTGGGGTTGAAGGTGAGGGTTGCAAGGCGCCTCTCTAAGCACTCTTTTGGAGAGGCCTATTCAAATAACTGAGGAGCAAGGAGGTGTAGCGAATGAATCTCGACGATGTGCTACCGCAGGCGTTCTTCTTTCACGGTCACAAGTGTCCCGCAATGCCCCTGGGCTTGAGGGCGGGGCTGAAGGCCATGGAGGTGTTGGGAGTGGAGAGGTGCCAGGACAAGGAGCTCTTCGTCATCTCCGAGACGGGGAAGGGCCACGCTGCCGGGTGCTTTCTGGACGGCATCATGTTCGCCACGGGGTGCACCTACGGCAAGTCTAACATAGAGAAGCGCTACTGGGACAAGATGGCCTTCACCCTCGTGGACACCGTGAAGGAAAGGGCGGTCAGGGTCTCCCTGAAACCCCAGTTCTTCGCCAAGGCCTTGCAGTCTCCCTTCATTCAGAAGAGGCGAGAGGGTATTCCTCCCCAGGATGTGCCCTTTGAAATCCTCAAGCCTCTCCTGGACAATATCCTCTCCATGCCCGAGGACCAGTTCCTGGAGGTGGGAGAAGTGTTCTCCTACCCCTGGAAGAAAGAGCCTGGGTGCTTCACCGCCGTTCCCTGTGCCATCTGCGGAGAGCTCACCTTCGAGAAGGCCCTGAGGGTGAAGGGAGGAGAGCTGGTGTGCATACCGTGCTCTGGATACTGGGGAGGTTTAGATGAAGGACTTTGACGATGTGGTGTGCCACTGCGCTGGAATCACCAAGGGTGAGGTCTTCAGGGCGGTTATGCTGGGTGCGAGGAGCATCAAGGATGTCAGGACGGTGACCGGAAAGCTACAGGAGGGGATGTGTGAGGAGAAGAAC
>CAZMTB010000164.1:0-7929 GCA_964569095.1 uncultured Aquificales bacterium | reverse complement strand
AAGTCTCTACGCCACGCAGACCATCCGAAGTTCGCCCCTATTCTCCCTACCACCTTTCGTGCCGCCCTCCATCCGGTGCGCTTCGTAAGGCATTCCAACTACCGATTGAACTTTTCATGCAGGATCCAAACCAAGCTTCCAACCCTTTAAATGCTGCGCTGCTACGGGTCCTTCAGCCTTAAAGCCTGGGCCGTTTTTTCTCTAACATCGCAAACCTTTGATTACACGGTGAAGATTACCAGCTGCTTAGAGCTGGATTCAGAGAAGGCCCTGTAATGGGAGAAATCCATCCCCTCGTAGTTATTAGCAGAGACCGAGATTGAAAAGGAGGATTTTAAGAGGGGAAAGAGACCGACTCGTTCCAAAGGGGTGAGAAGAGAGTTGAGAGACTGGAACTTAAAGATAATACTCAAATAACAACCGGAAAGTCTGCGTCTGGTCCCACTTGCACCGACTTTTAAGGATCTCCACCCCCGAGAGACTTTGCCCCACCCACTGGTTTGGGTTCTAATTTAAGAAGGCGGGGGTTCCCCCCTCCCCGCCCCTTCTCTTTTTTGTGGCAGGGAGTCAGGTGCAGATCCCCTGGATTTGCGGGAACGGCAGGGCCGTCTTCTCCGTCTCTTCTCTCTCCCGGTGGTACCCTGGGCAAGCTCCGGGTTAGAGTACTCGGCGTACCTCCTGCGCCAGGCGTGGAACGCCCTTCGGTGATCAGGCAGCACAAGGCTCACCACGTCGAAGAGCTCGAGGGTTGGCAGAAACTCTGCCTTTCTCATGAACCTGCGGGCCCCTCGCCTATCTGGTCCTCTCAGCATTCGCCACTGGCCCGACAAGAGCTCCACCACACGTGCCCTCAAGAATACCTGTATTGTGAGCTGCTTGTTGAACTCCATCACCAGCTCGCGGCTCTTCAGTATCACCTCTCCCAGGGGAGCGTTTGCAGAGAACTCTATCCTGCGGGTCAGCTCGGGGAATAGCATCGCCGCCAGAAACCACGGGGCAGGGTCCCTCCACCTTCCGCTTCTAACCTTGCGGTCTGCCCTCTCCAGCAGTTCCCAAAGCTGCTCCCTGCGCCTCCGGGAGTAGCTGCCCAGCAGAGGAACCACGTGCCCCAGAACCCCCAGATCCATAAGGGTTTCGAAGTATCCCCTGGAGATGCCCTGGGAGAACACCTGCAGGAACTCCTCCCTTATCCTGTCCTTGGAGGCGGTGGTGATGGAGTGGGCGTGTACCCTGCTCGCCTCCAAGGTGTCGGGATGGAGTGAGAAGCCGAGCCTGTGGGCAAACTCCACTGCCCTCAGTATTCTAACCGGATCCTCCACCAGCCTCTCGTTGGGATCGCCTATGGTGCGTACCACCTTCTCTTCCAGGTCCTTCAGCCCACCCACGTAGTCTATCACCGTGAAGTCTGCTGGGTTGTAGAAGAGGGCGTTTATGGTGAAGTCGCGCCTCAGGGCATCCTCCTGGGGGGTGCCGAAGGTGTTGTTCATTATACGCATCGCCTCCTTCTCGTCCTGGGGCTCCATCTCGGCCATCTCCTGGGGAGATACCCCCCTCCTGAAGGTGGCCACCTCTATTATCTTCTGTCCCTTGAAGTAGATGTGCGCAAGGCGAAACCTCTTGCCTATTATCCGACAGTTCCTGAATAACGCTTTGATCTCGTTGGGTTTCGCCGTGGTTCCCACGTCAAAGTCCTTGGGGGTTCGGCGCAGCAGGAGATCCCGCACACCTCCACCCACCAGGTAGGCCAGAAAGCCATGGTTGATGAGGCGATAGGCTATCTTCAGGGCGTCAGGATCTATCTCTTTCCTGGAGATGCAGTGATTCTCCCGGGAAACGACGAGGGGTGCTCTCTCCATCCAGGATCCGTCAGTTCACGAAGAGTTTCTTGTACTGGTCCATGTTCTCCAATATGGTTCCCAGGCCCATCACTACGCTCAAGAGGGGCTCCCGAGGGATCACCACCTCTATGTTCAACCTCTCCTCTATCAGCTCGCCCAGCCCCGTCAGAAGGGCTCCACCACCGGTCAAGGTGAGTCCGCGGTCGGCTATGTCGGTGATCAGCTCGTGGGTGCTGTGGTCGAAGGTTGCCCTTATGGCGTTGATAACCGCGTCAACGGGTTCCTTTATGGCCTCGGCAACCTCCTTCTGGGTTATGGTTATCTCTTTCAGACCCCCAGAGTAGAGATCCCTTCCGCTAACCGTGGTGTTTATCACCTCAGAGTCTTCGGTGGGGTATGCTGCCCCTATCTCTATCTTTATTCGCTCGGCCTCTATCAGTCCTATGCCCACCCCGTGCTTCTGCCTTACGTAGTCGGCTATGGCCTGGTCTATCTTGTCTCCCCCCACCCTCACCGAGGTTTTGCAGGCTATGGCACCCATGGATATTATCGCCACCTCCGTGGTGCCACCCCCCACGTCCACTACCATCACTCCTCTGCTCTCGTCAACGGGAAGGCCGCACCCTATGGCGGCTGCCATGGGCTCTTCAACCAGATCAACGCTGCGGGCACCGCACATGTGGGCGGTCTCTATCACCGCCTTCTTCTCAACGTTTGTGATCCCCGAGGAGACCCCCACGAGAAACCGGGGGCCCACTATTCTCCTCTGGGCCATCACCATGCGGGAGAAGGTCTTGAGCATGAGACAGGTGGTCTCGGCGTCGGTTATCACCCCGTCCTTCAAGGGACGGGCAACCTCCATGTCGCTCCCGGTCCTGCCCCACAGCTCCTTGGCCTTCTGGCCCACCAGAACCTCTTTGCTCTCCTTGCTGAAGGCCACGTAAGAGGGCTCGTTTAGCACCACCCCCTCCCCCAGAAGGTAGAAGAGGACGTTTGCGGTTCCCAGGTCTATGGCTATGCTCTGTCCCAGACCGGGAGAGAGCCTTTTGAAGATGTTGCCTATCGAGAAGCCCATCTCTTACCTAAAAGAGAAGAGTTTTGGCGGAGAGGAGAAGGCCTTGCTCACCTTGGCTATTATCTCCTCCACGCTCTTCACCTCGATGGGATAGGTGAACCCGTCTACGTCCAGGGCCGAAGAGAGCACCTTGCCCTTCCACTTGGCCTGGAACCCCTCTGTGGCCCTCTTCACGGTGTTCAGGTAGCTCTCGGCCTTGTCGGGCTCAAGCCCCACCTTCATCATGAGAAAGCCCTTTGCCCTCACCGGCCATACCCTCACCCCATCCTCGTAGTCTGCCAGGAACTTGCCCAGCTCTACCACGTAGCGGTTTCCCGCCACTATCCCGTGGCGCTTGTCGAGCTGCGGAAGGTCTTTCACCTTGCAGACCACGAAGAGAATGGACTCCCCCTCTTTCCACGACTCTTGCAGGCTCTTTGCCAGCTCGTCTTCCAGCCCCTCCAGGGCAAGCAGGGAGGAGCTCTTCATCTCGAGCATGAGGGCCTCGTTTGCCCGGATGTTGTTGAGCACGCCTTCGCATAGCTTGACCAAGGCGTTTGCCAGGTCTCCTATGCTCTCGTCGAAGAAGTTGGGCTCGCGGCTAACCAGCATGAGAACCAGCCTCTTCCCCGCCTTTCCCCTCACGGGCACCACGGCGAAGGAGCCCTTCTCGAAGACGAGGTGGGTCTCGTTGGGAAAGGGCAGTCCCCCCCCGTCGTCCTTTATCACCAGCCGGTTCTGCTTGGGCAACCAGTTTATCAATCCCTCCATGCTGGCCACCTTTCCCTTGGATATGCCGGACACCAGCACGGGCCTCGGCTCTACCGATAGGGAACTCTCTACCAGGATGCCCCAGTCCACGTTCCAGCTGCCCAGAACCTTGCCGAAGCACTGCTCCAGGCCCTCCATCTCCATGGGCAGGGGCGAGAACTGCTTGGTGAGCATCTCGAGGAGCATCTGGTACTTCCTGGAGGCGATCTTGCCCTCTTTAGTGGCCTTCGCCCTCTGCAGGAGGTACTCCACGGAACGGCCAAACTGCTTGAATATCTTCTGCTCCCTCTCGTTGAAGAAGAACCTCTCCTTGCTGTCGGCAACGAGCATCACCGACCCGTTCAGCAGGTTGGGCAGCATCACCATGGCCTTTATCTCTTCGTCCTTGGAGTAGTAGGGAACGGCGTAGGGTTCCTGGTCGAATCGGTCGTACAGCATGAACTCCCTGCTCTTCACCGCAAGGGCGAGGATACCGCTCTCCTCCAGTGGCATGGTGAAGTCTTCCACGAAGTTGCGGCTCAAGGTGTAGTGGTACATCAGCCCCACCCTGCCCCTCTGCACCCAGAAAAGGGCCACGGTGAAAGCACTCATCACCTCTCCGGCGAGCCTTATGGTGTGTTCAAGTTCCTCTCTAAGCTCCATCTTGCCTCCAGGATCGCGCCTTTAGACGCCCCTTTCGGGGTTATCTTCCTCTAAAGCCTTTTGGGTGGCCTGTCAACGAGGATCCGCTCAAGGGGGCCTTTGTAACGCCTCTTGCCTCTTTTGAGGCCACTCAGAACGCAGAGTCACGGCCCTCAGTGGGCAGAATAGCTTGAATATCCCCCTCCCCTTCTTTAAGGTAGCGTACATGAGGCGAATGAGGAGATCAGTGGTGCTGCTGTGTGTGGGAGTGCTGGGAATCGCACTCTCTTCTCCCCGTTTGGCGTCTGCCCTCACGCTTAACGAGGCGGTGGAGAAGGGGCTGCAGAACAACCACCTGCTCAAGGCGGCCACCATGGAGACCCTTGCCCAGAGGGAGGAGTACCTTGAGCAGAGGGGCACCCTCTTCCCGTCCCTGTGGTTCTACGAGGAGGCGAGCCGCTCCAACAATCCCCCCTTCGTCTGGATGACCAAGATGAGCCGTCACGACGTTGACCAGTCGATGATGAACATGAAGGGATTCAACGAGCCTCCCGAAACCACCAGCTACGAGTCGAAGTTCAGCCTCAGGTACCCCCTCTTTCACGGTGGTTCCCTGCTACAGGCCACCAGGGCCAAGGAGGCGTTGTGGAAGGCCAAGGAGGGCGAACTCAGGCTGAGGCGCCAAGAGGTGGCCTACAGGGTGGTGAGGGCCTACGCCGGTCTTTTGCTCGCCGAGGCCGAGGAAGAGGCTGCAAGGGTGGCGGTGGAGACCGCAAGGCGACACGTGGAGCAGGCGGAGAACCGGCACAGGGCAGGAACGGCATTGAGATCAGACGTGCTTCAGGCCAAGGTCTTTCTCGCCAAGATGAAGGACCGCCTGGCAAAGGCCAGCAAGAACAGAAAGGTGGCTGCACTTAAGCTTCAGCTCGAGATGGGGTGTGGCATGAAGGGAGAGACCCCATCTGCCTCTGAGGGTCTCGAAACCCTCTACAAGAGGTGGAGCAGGGTCTCCCTGAACGGCGATGAGCTTAAGAGGTACGCCATGGAGAGGGGCGACCTGGAGGCGGTTAAGATGGCGGCGCTCTCTGCAAGGCACATGGAGAAGGCCGCCAAGGGAGCCTACCTACCGTCGATAGACCTCATGGCATCTGCCCAGTGGAACGGCCACACCGCCCCCTTCGACAGCGACGCATCGAGCTGGATGATAGGGGGAAGGCTATCCTTCAACATCTTCGACGGATTTCAAAGGCGCCACAGATTGGCAAAGAGCAGGGCCTCGCGCATGGAGTACGAGGCCAGGCTTGCCCGCAAGGAGGACGAGGTGGCCTTTGAGGTGGAGTCCGGCCTGCTTGCCCTGAGAGAGGCTAAACAGAGGGTGGAGGCTGCAAGGGAGAGCGTGGCCCAGGCAGAAGAGGCGCTCAGGGTGGTGGAGAAGCGCTACAACAACGGACTTGCCACGGTGGTGGTGCTCAACGACACCCAGACCGCCCTGGAAGACGCCAAGGTGCTGAAGCTCAGCGCCATGCACGACTACCTCGTTTCCCTGGCGGGGGTGCTCTTTTACAGCAACAGGTTGTTGAACTTTTTGACTCAAGGGGAGGCTCACGGTGGCCAGTAGAGATGCGTCGACGGGTGGTCTGAAGGTGAAGGGAGGAAGAGGTGCGGTGATCAGGAGATGTGCGGCCTTGCTGGTTGTCTCTCTCTCCCTGCTTGCGGGATGCGGCAAGAAGGAGGCCACGAAGGTGGAGAGGGAATCGATTAAGGCCAAGACCACTCTGCTTGCCCCCACCGAGGTTGTGAAGATCAGGGAGTTTCCGGGGCAGGTGGTGGCAAAGAAGAGGGCGGTGCTCTCATCAAAGGTCTCCGGGTTCGTCAACCGCATATTCGTGAGCGAGGGAACCAGGGTGAAGAAGGGAGAACCCCTGGTTGCCATGGACGACAAGGAGATACGGGAGAGGGAGAGGAGCATACTCTCCTCCATCAGGGCCATCGAGTCGCAGGAGAGGTTCGCCAAGGCCACCTTTGAGCGTTACTCCAGGCTGGTGAAGGAGAAGGCCGTAACTCCGCAGGAGTTCGAGGAGATCCGTTCTCGCTACCACTCTCTGAAGGCCAAGAGAGAGGCCCTGCAGGCCCAGCTTGGAGAGGTGCGTTCGCTGCTGAGGTACACCGCCATCAAGTCTCCAGTGAACGGGGTGGTGACCGCCAAGATGGCCGACGAGGGCAGCTTCGTGAACGGGGGTACCCCCATACTGGCGGTTGACGACAACGCCTCCGGGTTCTGGTTCGTGGCACAGGTGGACGAGGGGCTCGTGAGCGAGGTGAAGGTTGGCCAAAAGGGGGTGGTACTGCTGACCCACTCCCCCGCTCCCCTGGTGGCCACCGTATCCCTGGTGGTGCCGAGGGTGGATCCATCTACCCGCACCTTCACCGTCAAGCTCGACATCTCGGGCGAGGGGCTGAGATCGGGGCTCTTTGGAAGGCTCCTGCTTCCCCGGGGCACCGACACCACCCTTCTTGTTCCCAAAAGTGCCCTGGTGAAGAGGGGCGCCCTCACGGCGGTTTACGAGGTTGACGAAAGCGGGGTGGTGCACTTCAGGCTGGTGAAGCTGGGCAGGGCGTATCTGAACCTCGAAGGCATGGGATGGATCCCGGTCTCAACGCAGGTACTGGATTCCCAGGGAAAGGACGTGAGGTTCGAGATCCTGTCGGGGCTTTCGGCAGGGGACAGGATAGTGGCAAACGCCACCCCAGAGGTGCACGAGGGACTGCGCGTTGAGTAATAACGCCCATCCTGCACACCACACTGGATTCATCTCCGCCGTAACCCGCTACTTCGTTGACTCGAAGCTCACTCCCCTCTTCATCCTCTTCTCCCTCTTGCTGGGGCTCTTTGCCATCCTCTACACCCCCAGCGAGGAGGAGCCACAGATAGTGGTTCCCATGATAGACGTCTTCGTTCAGATGCCCGGTGCCTCTCCCAAGGAGATAGAGAACCGGGTGATCTCTCCCATGGAGAAGCTCATCTGGGAGATTCCCGGGGTAGAGTACGTATACTCCACCGCCATGCCTGGCCGCGCCCTCACGATAGTTAGGTTCTTGGTGGGCCAGGACACCGAGAAGAGTCTGGTCAAGGTTTACGACAAGCTCTACGCCCACCTGGACTGGATTCCACCCGGCTGCTCGAAACCCATACTGAAACCGCGCTCCATAGACGACGTGCCCATCGTGGTGCTCACCTTCTGGGGCAAGGGGTACGACGGTTACACCTTGAGGCGAATCGTGGCCCAGGTGGACGACGAGGTGCGCAAGATACCCGACATATCAGAGACCACCATCAAGGGAGGGTTGAGGCGCCAGCTTAGGGTGCTCCTCGATCCTGCAAAGATGGCCTCAGTGGGGGTGGATCCCGTGGACGTGCTCCAGGTGATACCCCAGAACAACCAGGCAGTGGTGGCGGGGGAGTTTGCCCACAAGAACAGGGAGTTCTCCGTTAAGCTGAACAGCTTTATCTCCAGCGCCCAGGACGTGAAGAGCCTGGTGGTGAAGGTGGTCAACGGTCGCCCGGTTCACCTTGGGGAGATAGCCAAAGTGATTGACGGGCCCCAAGAGCCAGACAGCTACGTTCTCTTCGGTGCCGGTCCCGCC
>CAZMTB010000163.1:0-4129 GCA_964569095.1 uncultured Aquificales bacterium | reverse complement strand
ACCGACGTGGAGAACTTTGCCAGTGCCCTTCGGGCCTCTTTGAGGCAGGATCCGGACGTGATTCTGGTGGGGGAGATGCGAGACCTGGAGACCATAGAGACGGCGTTGATGGCGGCAGAGACGGGGCACCTCGTCTTCTCTACCCTTCACACCCTGGATGCCCCTGAGACCATAAACAGGATCATCTCGGTCTTTCCAACCCATCATCAGGAGCAGATTCGAATACAGCTTGCCTCTGTGTTGAAGGCCTCCATCTCCATGAGGCTGGTTCCCAAGAAGGGGGGTGGCAGGGTACCCGCCATGGAGATTCTCATCGCCACGGCCGCCATTCGTGAAGCCATTCTGGAACCGGAGAAGTTTGCCGCCATTCGCGACCTCATCTCAGAGGGCCGCTCTCAATACGGAATGCAGACCTTCGACCAGTCCCTCTTCGACCTCTACAGCAACGATCTCATCACTTTCGAAGAGGCCCTGGCGCAGTGCTCCAATCCCGATGAGTTCAAGCTGAGGGGGAGGGGTATTCTGTCGGCTGCCGAGATGACGAAGCTGGAGATGGAGGAGAAGAAGAGGGCGGTAGAGCGGGCCAAGAGCATGGAGCCGAAGAGCGATCCTTTTGGAATAGAGATAGACGAGGAGCCCTTTGGGGAGACTAAGGGTTCAATAGTGAGGTTTTAAAGAAGGAGAAGAGGGATGACAACTGACGAGGTTAGGGAGACCTATTTGAGGTACTTCGAGGGCAAGGGACACACCAGGGTGAGAAGCTCTTCCTTGGTGCCCAAGGGGGATCCAACCCTCCTGTTCACCAACGCCGGAATGGTTCAATTCAAGGACTGTTTCCTGGGATTCGAGGACAGGGGATACAAGAGGGCCACCTCCTGCCAGAAGTGCGTGCGGGCGGGGGGTAAGCATAACGACCTGGAGAACGTGGGCAGAACCGCGAGGCATCACACCTTCTTCGAGATGCTGGGCAACTTTTCCTTTGGAGACTACTTCAAGAGGGAGGCCATTCTCTTCGCGTGGGAGCTGCTTACCGAGGTCTACAAGCTTCCGAAGGAGAGGCTCTGGATAACCATATTCAGGGAGGACGACGAGGCCTTCGAGTACTGGCAGAGGGAGGTTGGTGTTCCCGCAGAGAGAATAGTGCGCATGGACGAGAAGGACAACTTCTGGGCCATGGGGGACACCGGCCCCTGCGGTCCCTGTTCAGAGATCATCTACGACCAAGGGGAGGAGATGGCCTGCGGTCCAGATTGCGACATCTACTGTGACTGTGACAGGTTCTTGGAGATATGGAACCTGGTGTTCATGCAGTTCAACCGCGACGAGAGTGGAGAGATGACTCCCCTCCCAAAGCCCAGCATAGACACGGGTATGGGGCTCGAACGCATGGCCGCCGTGTTGCAAGGGGTGAAGAGCAACTTCGACGTTGACGTCTTTGCTCCCCTGATTGAGAGGGTGTGCGAGCTCTCTGGCGTGGGGTACAAGGAGAATCCCGACTCTGACGTCTCGATCAGGGTGATTGCCGACCACGCCAGGGCCACTGCCTTTCTCATCACCGACGGCGTGCTTCCGTCCAACGAGGGGAGGGGATACGTGCTGCGGCGCATCATTCGTCGGGCTGCCCGCCATGGAAAACTGCTGGGCATAGACGAACCCTTCCTATCCGTGGTGACCGGTACGGTGGCGGAGAGCATGGGGCATGTATACCCGGAGCTGGTGGAGGCCCGGGAGTTCGTAGCCAAGGTCACCCAGCTGGAGGAGGAGCGTTTTGCCAAGACCCTGGATCAGGGCATGGCCATCATGGACGAGCTGATCGAGAAGACCCAGCAGGAGGGGCGAAAGAGCATATCGGGCAAAGACATATTCCGCTTGTACGACACCTACGGTTTTCCCTTGGACCTGGCCCAGGACATCGCCGAGGAGAAGGGCCTTGCCATAGACATGGCGGGCTTCGAGGAGGAGATGGAACGCCAGAGGGAGAAGGCCCGCATGTCTTGGGCGGGTTCTGGGGAGGAGGAGACAGCGCCTGCCGTAAGGGAGCTGGAAGAGAGGGTCGGTCCCACTGAGTTCTTGGGATACGAGAGACTGGAGGCCTCTACCCAGGTGGTGGCGGTGCTCAGAGGTGAAGAGGAGGTAGAGGGACTCTCTGAAGGGGAAGAGGGGGTGCTGGTGCTCGAAGAGACCCCCTTTTACGGGGAGTCCGGTGGTCAGATTGGTGACTCCGGAATGATCTCTGGAGAGGAGGGGGTCTTTGCGGTTCACGACACGCAGAAGAGTCCAAAGGGGGTGTTCCTGCACCACGGAAGGGTTCTTAAGGGGAGGATCCGCAAAGGGGAACCCGTCAAGGCAAAGGTGGACGAGTTTAAACGGTGGAACACCATGTCCCACCATACGGCCACCCACCTCCTCCACGCGGCCCTTAGAGAGGTGCTTGGAGAGCACGTGAAGCAGGCGGGTTCTCTGGTTACCCCTGCAAGGCTGCGCTTCGACTTCACCCACTTCTCGGGTCTGTCCCCTGGGGAGATCCTACAGATAGAGGAGATCGTGAACCAGAAGATATGGGAGGACATCCCCGTCACCACTAAGGTTATGACCCTGGACGAGGCCTTGAAGACCGGTGCGATGGCGTTCTTTGGGGAGAAGTACGGAGAGAAGGTTAGGGTGGTTCAGGTTGGAGACTTCAGCGTTGAGCTCTGCGGGGGGACCCACGTTGCCGCTACTGGCAACATAGGAGGGGTGAAGATAGTGCACGAGGGAGGAGTGGCTGCCGGGGTTCGCAGGATAGAGGCGGTGGCAAGGGCCTCGCTCTTGCAGAGCATACGGGAGCAGAATCAGGTGTTGCAGAAGATAAGGGAGTTTACCAAGGCAAAGGCGGGGGAGGAGGCGGCCAAGGTGGAGCAGCTCCTCTCGCAGCTGAAAGGATTGGAACAGGAGCTCAACCGGACCAAGGAGCGCCTGGCGGTTATGCAGGTGGAGACCCTCGCTGCCACTGCAAAGGAGATAAACGGCGTGCAGGTATTGGCTGCGGAGGTTGAAGGGGGAGACCCGGACATGATGAGGTCCATGGTTGACGACCTCAAGTCGCGGCTCGGCAAGACCGCCGTCATCCTTGCCACCAAGAGAGACGGTGC
Source organism: uncultured Aquificales bacterium (assembly GCA_964569095.1). Classification (GTDB taxonomy): domain Bacteria; phylum Thermosulfidibacterota; class Thermosulfidibacteria; order Thermosulfidibacterales; family JALWSI01; genus JALWSI01. The sequence goes on along the minus strand of CAZMTB010000163.1, from coordinate 998 downwards.
AATTCAGTACGTGTGCGGGGTTAGCAAGGAGCTTACTCCCAAACTCCACGCGGGGAAGCTGGCCAAGGCGGTTGCATCGGTTGCAGGTGGTGGAGGAGGAGGCAGGCCCGATCTTGCACAAGCGGGGGGAAAGAGGATTGAGCTTCTGCACAGGTCTTTGGAGCTCTTCTACGACGAGGTGAAAAAGGGTCTGGGAGGTGACTCATGAAGGTTCTGGTGGTTGGTGGCGGGGGCAGAGAGCACGCCCTTGCCTGGAAGATAGCGAGGAGCCCCTTGGTGGAGAAGGTTTACGCGGCGCCGGGGAATGCGGGAATAGCCCAGGACGCCACCTGCGTTCCCATATCGCCAAGTGATTTCAAGGCCCTGGCGGACTATGCCAAGGAGGAGGGAATAGACCTCACCGTGGTGGGTCCCGAGGATCCCCTCTGCGGAGGAATAGTGGATTACTTCGAGAAGGAGGGACTTAGAATCTTCGGTCCCAGAAGCAAGGCTGCCCAGTTGGAGGGGAGCAAGGCGTTCTCTAAGGAGTTCATGAAGCGCTACGGCATACCCACTGCCTACTACGAGGTCTTCTCTGATCCCGGTAAGGCCAAGGACTACATCAAGGCACAAGGCGCCCCAATAGTCGTCAAGGCCGATGGTTTGGCAGCTGGAAAGGGGGCTCTGGTGTGCGGGACCCTTGAGGATGCCTTTGCGGCGGTGGACAAGATCATGGTTGAGCGTGCCTTTGGCTCTGCGGGGGATAAGGTGGTGGTAGAGGAGTTCTTGACGGGAGAAGAGGCCTCTTTCATAGCCATCACCGACGGGGAGCACATCTATCCCCTGGCTGGGTCCCAGGATCACAAGCCCATATTTGACGGGGACAGGGGTCCCAATACCGGCGGCATGGGCGCATACTCACCGGCACCCGTGATCACGCCCCAGGTGCACGAAAGGGTGATGGAGAGGGTGATGAAGCCGGTGGTGGAAGGAATGAAGGAGATGGGCCATCCCTTCAA
>CAZMTB010000162.1:0-6082 GCA_964569095.1 uncultured Aquificales bacterium | reverse complement strand
TACCCCTTAGTGAGGTTGTTAGGTGGTTATAGGTTGCGGCTATCTTTCTCGAGGGGGCTGTACCAGCCCTGTTTGTGAAAAAAATCACTTTTCCCCTTGACATCGTTCCTGGGGGGCTTATCGTAACCTGATATCACAATCCCATACATAGGAGGTGTTGTATGAGAAAGGTGCTAACGGGGATTCTGGGACTGCTCTTGCTTATGGGGATGATGGTTTCTCCTTCTTGGGCCAGCTTCTCTGACACCCTGAGCAACCTGCCTGTTGATTCTGATGAAGCGGTGCTTGATATCCAAACCTTCATGGGGGTGATTTTGATGTTCACCTCCGAGCGAATCAATGTTTATGATCCCAGCTCTGACCAATGGTTTTCGATAAACTATTCTGACCTGACGGATGATGTGGATGCCCTCTTGGACGACCTGAAGAACATCTGCATAGTTGACGGTAACTCTACGTTGGGCCTCTTTGCTATGATGACCATGCACGTGGATGAGGGTGATGGGAACAGAACTACCATGAAGAGGTTTCTTTTCGATCCTGAAAAGGGCAAGTGGGTATATAAAGACGAATGTGCCTGTGCCGGAGAGCCTCCTGAAGACCTGAACTTCTTGAAGCTGGATGAGAAGACGATGCTTATGTACGAGGTGTGTGGGGATAACAACGAGTTGAAGTTCATGGTTATGAACCAAGAGCGGGTTCAGAGTATGCAAGAGTTGCAACAGGCCTATGATGAACTTCAGAAGGCCCAAGGGTATTCTCTCAAAGGGCTTTTTGGAATTGAAGCAGACAAGCCCTTAAAGAGTTTGGATGTGTATGTGGGAAACGATGGGTGTTTAGAAGTGAAAACCACGGATGTAGATAACCACTACGATTCTTACAAGTACGACTCGGCTGAGCAGAAGATGGAGAAGGGTGAAGAGACAGACCTACCGTATAATCCTCACCCGAGTGGGGATAATAATGGTGGAGGGGGAGACGATCACGACCACCATGACGGCGGTGGTGGTGGAATGTCTGGTGGGGGTAAATAGTACTCTCTGTGGTGGGTTAAGCAAAAAGGGCTGGCGTATGCCAGCCCTTTTTAGTAGTCCCATTCGTTTCTACTTCTTCGAACCTGCCACCATGAGGGGTAACCCCCATATCTTGCAGAAGCCTTCTCCCGTTTTGTGGTCGAAAGAGTCTTCCGGGTCGTAGGTTGCAAGGCTGAAATCGTATAGGGAGTTGGGTGACTTTCGGCCAACGGGCACGCAGTTGCCCTTGTAAAGCTTGAGCCTCACCACGCCGTTCACCCTCTTCTGAGTCTCGTCCACGAAGGCATCTAAGGCCTCCCTCAGGGGCGAGAACCAGTAGCCGTAGTAGACCAGATCGGCGTATTTTATCGCCAGATGTTCTTTGTAGCGGAAGGTTTCCCTGTCGAGAACCAGGTATTCGAGCTCGTTGTGGGCGGTCATCAACACGGTTGCCCCGGGTGCCTCGTAGATCTCGCGGGACTTTATGCCCACCAGCCGGTCTTCTACGATGTCTACCCTGCCAACTCCGTACTTGCCGGCGAGGTCGTTCAACTCAACAATCATCTCCACGGGACCCATCCTCTTTCCGTTCACTGCCACGGGAACGCCCTGCTCGAACTCTATCTCCAGGTAGAGTGGTTCCTCTGGGGCCTTCTCTGGGGCCTGGGTGATGAGGTAGGCGTCCTCTGGGGGTTCGTTCCACGGATCCTCCAGAACGCCGCACTCTATGCTGATGCTCCATAGGTTTCTGTCGATGCTGTAGGGTTTCTCTACCGATACCTCAATGGGTATGTTCTTCTCCTGGGCGTAGGCAATCTCCTCTTGCCGAGACTTGAACTCCCAGGTGCGCACAGGGGCTATGCACTTGAGGTTGGGAGCAAGGGCCATCACCGAGACCTCGAACCTCACCTGATCGTTTCCCTTGCCGGTGGCCCCGTGGACCACGGCATCGGCCCCTGTCTTTTTTGCGATCTCTACCAGGTACTTGGATATTATGGGCCTGTTCAAGGCGGTGCCAAGGGGATACTTGCCCTCGTAGATGGCCCCGGCCTTCAAGGCCTTGAAGCAGTAGTCCCTCAGAAACTCCTCTTTCAGATCCAGCACGTAGGCCTCGCAGGCGCCTGTGGCCAGGGCCTTCTCCTTCACCTTCTCCATGTCCTCCTGTTGGCCCACGTCTGCAGCGAAGGCTACCACCTCGCAACCGTACTTCTCCTTTAACCAGGGGATCATGATGGACGTGTCCAGTCCCCCGGAGTACGCCAGAACCACCTTATTGAACGACGACATCTCTCTCTCCTCCCATGAGCTTTATCACTATCGCCTTCTGCATGTGCATGCGGTTTTCCGCCTCTTGCCAGACCACCGATTGTGGTCCATCTATCACCTCTGTTGCCACCTCCTCCCCCCTGTGTGCAGGGAGGCAGTGCATGAAGATGGCGCTTTCCTTTGCCATCTTCATCAACCTCTGGTCAACCTGGTACCCCTGAAAGGCCTTCACCCTCAGTTGATGCTCCTTCTCCTGGCCCATGCTGGCCCATACGTCTGTGTAGATCACATCTGCGCCTTCAACCTCCTCGACTTCGTGGGTGACCACTACCTTTCCCCCCTCTCTCCTTGCCTTCTCCACCACCTCTGGAGATGGTTCGTATCCCTCTGGGGTGATCACCCTCACCTCTATGGGCCATCTGGCGGATAGGTTTATCCAAGAGTGCGCCACATTGTTTCCGTCTCCAACAAAGGCCACAGTCTTTCCTCTGCTCTCTCCGAGGCATTCCTCAATGGTCATAAGATCTGCCAGTATCTGGCAGGGGTGAAATAGATCTGTGAGCCCGTTTATCGTGGGTATTGAGGCGCTCTTTGCGAACCTCTCAACGGTGCCGTGGGCAAAGGTGCGTAGTACGGCAACATCTGCGAAGCAGGAGACCGTGCGAGCGGTGTCCTCCAGGGTCTCCCCCCTGCTGAGCTGGGTGTGTTCCGGGCTCAGGAATATTGAGTCTCCTCCAAGCTGGTGCATACCCACCTGAAAGGAGAGGCGGGTACGGGTAGAGGGCTTCTCGAAGAGCAACGCCATGGTCTTACCTACCAGGGGGCGATAGGAGATTCCCCTTTTCTGCATACCTTTGAGCCGGTGGGCGCTCTCAAGAAGCCTCTCTATCTCGCCGGTATTAAGGTCGAGAATAGAGATGAGGTCCTTTGCCAAGACTTCCCCTTTCTTTTGCCAGAAGTGGGTGCTACTTAACCCTACCACCCTTTGATTGTCAAACAGAGAGGCGGGCATTATGGTTGTTAGAAAGGCGCAGCTTTCGGATGCCGAGGCCATACATTCCGTGATGAGCCGGTTTGTGCCGAGCGGAGACCTGCTGGCAGTGCCGCTGGTGAGCATCTACGAGTCCATCAGGGACTACTTCGTGGCCGAGGAGGGTAACGAGGTGGTGGGAACCGTGGCACTAAAGGTGCTTTGGAAGGACCTTGCAGAGGTTCGTTCCCTATCGGTGCTTTCCGGTATGCAGGGCAGGGGAATTGGCCGGAGTTTGGTGGAGGCCTGTCTGGAGGAGGCAGAGGCGCTGGGGATTCCCAGGGTGTTTGCTCTCACCAGGGAGGGGGGATTTTTTGAGAAGATGGGTTTCGTAAAGTGTCTCAAGGAGGAGCTTCCCCAGAAGATCTGGTTTGACTGCGTGAGGTGTCCCAAGTTTCCCCACCTCTGTGACGAGGAGGCCTACTTATACAGGGTAGGAGATGAGGTGAAGCGATGAGGTTGGTGGTGCTTTTTGACAACACAGCTGCGGTCAACGGACTGCAGGAGGGGTGGGGATTCTCCTGCTGGGTCGAGGGAGATGGCAGGGTGATGCTGTTTGACACCGGCAGCCACGGCGACACCCTCTTGGCAAACATGGAGATGTTGAACCTGTCACCCTCAAGGATAGAGGCGGTTGCCCTCTCTCACTTCCACTGGGATCACACCGGGGGGCTTCTGGACCTGCTGGAGGAGGCCGAGGGAATACCTGTCTTCATGCATAGGGGATTCTCCAAGCGTTTTGCCAAAGAGGTGGCGAGGATAGGAGGATCTCCCCGGTGGGTTGAGAACGACACAGAGGTGATTCCTGGTGTACACATTACCGCCCCTCTTCCAGGGATTATTCCAGAATCTGCCCTGGTGGTTAGGGGAGAGAAGGGGATTTCGGTGGTTACGGGTTGTGCCCATCCGGGGGTGGTGGAGATGGCGGAGTACGTGAAGAGGTACTTTGGAGAGGCTCCGTGGCTGGTTATGGGAGGGTTTCACCTGCTCGATCTCTCTCATGCCCAGGTGAAAGAGGTGATGGGTAGGCTTCGGGACCTTGGAGTGAAGAGCGTTGGTCCCACCCATTGCACAGGGGAGAATGCCATTGCGATCTTTGAGCAGGAGTGGAAAGAGGGTTTTATCCCTTTGGGGGTTGGTAGGGTGATTAACCTCTGATACCAGCGATGAGGGAGGATGGCAGGATAGCTCCTGGCAAGGGGTTGAGGCTGACCCTTGTGGGGAGAAGGCCTGCTCATCTTGCTGCTTCTCTTTAGTCGGTTTGTGTGTCCCACCCTTGCCAGGCTGGCCCCTGGAGAGGGCCGTTGCCTCCTCGATGGGACGGTAGATGGAGGGTTGAGGGGTTCTTTTACTCCTTTGATCCCCTGAGGATCTCTCTAACTGCCTTGTAAGTGAAGACGGAAAGATAGAGTGGGGACCTGAAGGCCCAGGTGGAGGCTGAGAACCGTGCCAGGGATGCCCTCTACCTTGAATTGCCAAGGCCCTGGGCATAAATCCTGACCAGAAGGATAAGGTGGCCCGTATTGTTGCCGAAAAGTGGATGAAAAGCCTCAGGTGAGCCTCGCCTGCTCCCCCAGAGAGGGGGGTCTAATCGTTTGCAGAGATTAGGTACTCGCAGGCCCCATCCGAGAACCTCGCCCTGAAGGTGCCTCGGTCTATTCCGTCCCCTCCGTCGAGCATGCGATCGAGTTGCTCCATGATCTTCCTGCGGTCTCCGTTGTTGGTAGAGAAGAAGAGCACGTTCACACCTGCCGAGCTGTTTATGGAGTTGTAGTCGAAGACATCGCCGTCGTTATCGTAGAGGTAGAACTTCTTGTTGAGAGACGAGGTGTTGCTGGTGTTACTGGCGAGGGGACACCTGCCTGACCCCTCGTAGTAAGGGCCGTCCCATCCCTCCTCCTCTGTGAATACGACGGGTTTGTAGATGTCGGTGTTTATGATCTCGGGGTTCTGACCACCGTATTCCGAGTCGGTGGGAAACCTGCCCACGTCTGCGTAGAGCTGTAGCCAGGCGGTCTTGAGGGTGTGCAGATCCTCTGCGGTTCGGGCCACCCGGGACTTCTGTATCTGCTTGAAGGCGTTTGGTAGCAGCACAGCCGAGAGGATCCCGATGATGGCGATCACCACCACCATCTCTATGAGGGTGAAGCCTTCTTCTCCTTTGTTAGTATCCATCGCCCATTCCTCCTTCAAAACCCGTCTGGCCAATGAAGAGACTGATCAGCCAGTAACGCGTTCCTCCCCCTACAACGTTCATGGTGCCGTAGTAGCCCCTCTTGCCCTCTCCGTCGAATATTCTGTCGAGCATCATGGCCTCGTGTTCCGTGATTCCGTAGAGGCTAACGCTTATTCCATCCAGTATTTCGCAGTCTCCTACACCCCCACTCCCGCTTCCGTCCAAGTTGAACCTGAAGTACTGCCATCCGCTATCGTGGTGCCTTCCCCAGATGTAGTACCATCCCGGATGGGCCATCCCAGGGATCCTGTCTCTCACCAAGGGGCTCTTTCCGTAGTTCTCCAGGTAGGGTCCATCCCAGTCGTCCACTCCCTCTATGTTCTGCATGAGAGAGTTTCTAATGTTCAGTATGTACTGGTTCCTGGGCCACTTGCTGGTGTCCGAATAGTACATCAGTGTTCCTGTCTTTATGCTTTTCATGTCCTCTGCGGTTCGGGCCACCCGGGACTTCTCTATCTGCTTGAAGGCATTTGGTAGCAGCACAGCCGAGAGGATCCCGATGATGGCGATCACCACCACCATCTCGATGAGGGTGAA
>CAZMTB010000161.1:0-8577 GCA_964569095.1 uncultured Aquificales bacterium | reverse complement strand
AAAAAACTTCTCCCTTTTAAAGATTCAATTTCCAACATTTCACGTAGTGAATTTTCAGCTATGCGTATCCTTTCCTCACTCAAGGTACGAAGAAATCTTTTCCAATTCTCGCCAAACTCAAAACGCCTGCTCTTATCAGCGCTATTATTTTCTGTTAGATGCATAAATACCTCCTTTCTTTGCTAAGTTCCATCTCCTATTTCTCGGACTTCTTCATCCACCATGGTTTAATTTTCTTGATGGTGATCTTTTCTGTCAAGATGAATCTCCTTGATAACTTATATTTCACTCCTGTACGAGCTGTAAACCTTTTTGTATGTAGGGTTTCTAAAGCAAGTGGTATATCTTACTGTTGCAAGTAATCCAGAATTCACATTCAGCAAGAAGATAAGGGTCCTTTCAGCCTTCTAAAAACCGTTAGAATTTGAGGGGTTTTGGTTGGTGAGAAAGTTTTGCGGGTCATGGGATTTGAACAGAAGGCTTTTGAGCGAGCCCCAGACAACTGCATAATTCCTTAGACCGCACCTCAGTGGTGAAAGACGGCTATCTGCCATGATTAGAGGCAGGTTGCTTTTTACTACCTTCGGGTTTTGAATCGTTTGGGGTCTATGCCGTACTTTTTCACCCTTATTCCCATCATCCTCTCGGTTATTCCAAGGGACTTGGCGGCCTTTGACATGTTTCCCCGTGACGACTTCAGCGCCTCGAGGAGTAGTTCTCGTTCCACGCCCTCGAGGGCACTGGTGAGGGTACCCTTAGGCTTGGTGCCGCTGGCCTCTGCGGTCTGCAGGGTGGGGGGCAGGTGGTGCCCGTGAATCACGTCGTCTTGGCTAAGAATGACCGCTCTCTCTATGCAGTTCTCCAGCTCTCTCACGTTGCCAGGCCAGTGGTAGCTCATCAGCATGTCTATCGCAGGGGTGGATATTCGTTTTATGCTTTTGTGGTGCACCTTGCTGTACTTTTCCACGAAAAAGTCGGCCAGCAGGGGAATGTCGGTGCGCCGCTGGCGCAAGGGGGGCAGGTGTATGGGAAAAACGTTGAGCCGGTAGTACAGGTCTTCCCTGAACTCGCCCTTCTCTATCAGCTCCTCGAGGTTTCTGTTGGTGGCGGCGATCACCCTGACGTCCACCTTTATGGTCTGGGTGCCTCCCACCCTTTCAAACTCCCTCTCTTGCAACACCCTCAGTAGCTTTATCTGCATCGCAGGTGAAAGGTCGCCTATTTCGTCGAGAAATATGGTGCCGCCCTGGGCCAGTTCAAACCTGCCCTTTCTCATGGCAATGGCCCCGGTGAAGGCCCCCTTCTCGTGCCCGAATAGCTCGCTCTCTATCACCGTTTCTGGCAACGCCGCGCAGCTCACCTTAACGAAGGGCTTTGCTGCCCGCAGGCTGTTGTAGTGTATGGCGTGTGCCACCAGCTCCTTGCCCGTTCCGCTCTCTCCCCTGATGAGCACAGTTGTGTCGGTTTTGGCCACCTTGGCTATGAGGTCGTAAACCTCCCTCATGGCCTTTGAGTTGCCGATCATGTTGGCGGGGTGAAACCTGTCTTTCAAAGCCTCCTGGAGGCGTATGTTCTCTTCCAACAGCCTCTGTTTGTCTTCCTGAACGGTCTGGCGCAGTTTCACCGCCTGGGCGATCATTGCCGCTATGATGGATAGAAGCCGGATGTCCTCTTCGAAGGAGATATTCTCGTCGAAGAGTCGGTCCACGCTCAGGGCACCTATAACCTCGTTGCCTATCTTTATCGGGACGCAGATGAAGGAGATCTCTTCTTTCTTCAGGTTCTTCCGGGCCCCGGTTCTATCGAGGAATAGGGGTTCCTCAGAGATGTGTGGCACTATCGCCGGTTGGCCCGTCTCTACCACCTTGCCTGTTATTCCCTCTCCCAGGCGATACTTGCCCCTCTTCTGCTGGTTTGCCGATAGGCCGTAGGCGGCCTCTATCACTATCTCTCCGGTGTTCCGGTTGAGAAGGGTGAGGGTTCCCCTCAACATGCCCATGTGCTCGGCCATGGACTCCAGCACCGGGTTTACCACCTCGCGGATGTCCAGGCTCCGTTCCAAGGCCTGGCTTATCTCGAATAGCAACAGAAGCTCTCTTACCTCTCGCTTTACCTGGGGTCTCTTGTTATTGGACACTTCCGTCTCCTCTTGGCCGTGTTTTCTACCAATATGTATGAATTTGCTTTCGGAATCAACCTTTAGGAACGATGAACGCCGGGATTCACCCTTGGGGAGATGGTCTAAACTCTCTCACCAGAGACCTCGTTTCTGCGTCTATCTCTCTCACGTGCTCTATCGATTCCACCCTGCGGTTGGGAACGGACGAGAGCGCCTTCTCTACCCACCTTGGTATGTCGCAGAAGCCAATCTCTCTCCTCAAAAAGGCGTACACAGCCTCTTCGTTTGCGGCGTTCAGCACCACCGTGGCCGCTTCTCCTTCCTTCAACGCCTGGTAGGCCAGTCTTAGCAGGGGAAACCTTTCCACGTCTGGTTCTTCGAAGGTGAGGCCCGACAGGGTCGTGAGGTTTAGGGGATCGGCGCCGCTCGCAACCCTGTTGGGATAGCCCAGGGCGTAGGAGATGGGTATTCTCATGTCGGCAGGTCCCAGCTGGGCCAAGAAGGATCCGTCCACGTACTCGACCAGAGAGTGTACCACCCCCTGGGGATGTATCACAACGGATATCCGCTCTGGCTCTATCCCAAAGAGCCACCTTGCCTCTATCACCTCCAGTCCCTTGTTCATCAAGGTGGACGAATCTACCGTTATCTTCTGTCCCATGTTCCACAAGGGGTGATTAAGGGCATCATCGGGGGTCACGTATTTCAGCTCTCTCTGGCTCCACCTCAGGAAGGGGCCTCCCGAGGCGGAGAGAATCAGCCGCTTCACCTGGTCCCTGTTGCCCTGTAGGCACTGGAAGAGGGCGCTGTGCTCGCTGTCTATGGGAATGATCTCTCCCTTGCTCGCTTGAACCTCTTCCATGATAAGCCGCCCTGCCGCCACGAGGGTCTCCTTGTTTGCCAGTGCTACCCTCTTTCCCGCTTTCAAGGCCTGGTGGACCGCCCTTAGGCCCTCTATTCCAGAGGTGGCGGCCACCACCACGTCGGCATCCTCGAGAGTTGATATCTTCACCAGTCCCTCTTCCCCGTAGAGAAGGGTGGTTCCCTCGGGGGGGCTCCCGGCCACGGGAGCCGGTAGCACCACGAACCTTGGTTTAAAGGTGCTTGCCTGTTCGAAGAGGAGCTGGGCGCTACTCTTTCCGCTTGCCAGGGCGATGACCTGGAACCTTTCGGGATGGAGGGAGATCACCTTCAGGGTCTGCGAGCCCACCGAGCCGGTGGAGCCGAGGATGACCACCTTCTTTCTATCCACGGGGAGGTTGCTCCAGGGGCACGGGTTCTCTAGCTGACCGGCGGGATGGAAGGGGGGTCAGTTCCATTCCTTGGCCTTGACCTGGGTGAATCTCTCCATCAGGTTTTCGGCCTGTTCCCGCCCAAGCACCTGGGCCAGTAAGAATCCTGACTTGGGCAGGGTGCGGTTCAGCATCTCCTCGAAGGCCGTCTCTCCGAGCTCCTTCTGAAGGCGGAACATCCACTCTTCCACCTTGGTGCTATCACTCACCCTGAGGGCGGTGAGCACTATCTGGGCTGCAGAGAGGTGTACCAGGGCCTCTTTTGGCTCTCCAAGCTCTATCTTCAACCTGCCCATCTGCCCCAGTATTCTTCCCGCTGCCTCGGGATGCTCCTGCAGGTCACCGCTGTAGAGGCGATCTTCGAGCAGTCTAACCACCAGTTCTTTCTGGTCTCTCTCCACGGTTCACCTCCAGTAGGTGGGAAGTAGCAACATCGAGCAGGGTAGAGCAAACAGTAGGCTGTCTATTCTGTCAAGCACGCCCCCGTGACCTGGGAGTATGTTGCCTGAATCCTTCACCCCTGCTCTCCGCTTGAGAAAGGACTCGAATAGGTCTCCCACCTGTCCCACGGCGTTTATGGCCAGTCCGCTTGCGATGCCCCATCCAATGGGGGCAACTCCCCCCACTGAGGCCACCACCCCAGCGGCCACGCCTCCTCCCACGAGTCCGCACAGGGTGCCTTCCCAGGTCTTCTTTGGGCTGGCGGGGTGTAAGGCCCTCACTCCGAACCTGCGTCCCCCGTAGTAGGCGGCGGTGTCTCCCACCCAGATGGCGGCGGCAACGGTTAGCAGGTGGGCGGTGCCGTGGGGGGTGCCCTTCAGCATGAGGGCAAGGGCCAGGGGGAGACCCACGTATGCCACTCCCGCTGCCCCGGTGGTGGCCAAGGGAAGCAGGGATGGGGTGGGATCTTCCCACGAGAGGACCACTGCAGAGCCCTCGAGGATGAGGGGCAGGGAGATACCCGCAAGGGCAACGGGCCAGGAACCCTTCAATATTCCCCACACCGTTAGCGAGAACCCGGCGCACTGGGCTGCAAAGACCCACGGCTTGAACTCTCCCATGAGTCTTCCGAATTCGTAGAGCCCAACCATTCCCAGGAGGAGGACGAAGAGGGCGAAGGGCTGGTTTGAGGGCCAGAACAACAGCCCCAAAACGATTGCGAGCAGGATGGTCCCGGTGATTATCCTGGTCATCAGCCCCTTACTCTCTCTGCCACCAGGTCTCCCATCTGGCTGGTGTTCACCTTCTCTCCTTCTCCCCGGTAGAGGTCGGCAGTGCGGTAGCCTTCGTTCAGCACCTGCTCCACCGCCTTCTCTATGCACCTTGCCGCCTCTTCCTGGTGGAACGAGTAGCGCAGCATCATCGCGGCGGAGAGTATGGTGGCCAGAGGGTTGGCTATGCCCTGGCCCGCTATGTCTGGGGCGCTCCCGTGCACGGGCTCGTAGAGCCCCTTGAAGTCGCCCAGACTGGCCGAAGGGAGCATCCCGATGGAGCCGGTAAGCATGGCCGCCTCGTCCGACAGGATGTCGCCAAACATGTTCCCCGCCAGTATCACGTCGAACTGCAGGGGATCACGGATGAGCTGCATGGCGGCGTTGTCCACCAGCAGGTGGTTCAGCTCCACCTCGGGGAACTCCCGTGCCACCTCGTTCACCACCTCGCGCCATAGAACCATGGAGTTTAGCACGTTTGCCTTGTCTATTGATGTCACCTTCCGGTTTCTCACCATGGCTGCTTCGAAGGCCTTGCGCGCAATGCGCTCTATCTCCCAGTCGTGGTAAACCAAGGTGTCTATGCCCTTTCGGCCGTTCTCCTCCTGGTAGATTCCCTTGGGCTGGCCAAAGTAGATTCCACCGGTGAGCTCTCTGATCACCAAGATGTCGAACCCCTTTCCTCCGAGAACCGACTCCTTTAAGGGAGAGGATTCCAGTAGGGCAGGGAAGATGATGGCGGGGCGGAGGTTGGCGTAGAGGTTGTACTCCTTTCTCAGGGGGAGGAGTGCTCCCCTCTCGGGTTGTTCCTCGGGGGGAAGTGACTCCCATTTGGGTCCTCCCACCGCTCCAAAGAGGATGGCGTGGGCCTCGTTGCACACCTCCAAGGTCTCTTGGGGAAGGGCCTTTCCTACTGCGTCGATGGCGGCTCCTCCCACCAGGGCCTCGCGGTACTCTATTGTGAAACCGAATCTCTCTCCGGCTGCGTCCAGAACCTTTATCGCCTCGTCGATCACCTCTGGTCCGATACCGTCTCCTGGCAAAACGGCTACCTTGAACATCTCAAATGCCTCCCTACGCGTTGGTGGTGGTGAATTAGAGCACTTTGCCGGTGGGTGGTCAATCGGTGGTGCTGGTCAGGTTCTCTTTCTCATGAAGATCACGCCCCGGGGACACTCCACTGCACAGATGCCACACCCCTTGCAGTGGTCTGCGTCGAGAACGGGGGGTTGTTGAAGCCTAATAGAAGCGTCGGGGCAGAAGAGCCAGCACGTACCGCACCCGTTGCAGTAGCCGCAAGAGAGGCAGTTGGCAACCTCCCTTGGCACTCCCGGTGGAAAGGACTTTGTACTCGGTAAAAACGCCAGGTTGTATGGGTTCAGGTCTTGAAAGACCACCACATCCCGGCGGTCTCTCTGCCACTCCTCCTCTGCCAGGTGGAGGTACTTTCGGTTTGAGAACCTGCTGAGAATTCTTCTTGCCGCCTCTCGTCCCGAGGCGATGGCCTCTGCAACCGAGGATGGACCGGTAACCAGGTCTCCCGCCTGCTCCGCTTCTCCACAGCTCTTCCAGTCGTAGGCGCTCTCTTGGCCCACGGCCAGCACTATCAGGTCGAATACGCCCCTCTGGACGGGGCCTACAAACCTCACCTCTTTCAGGGGAGAGGAGTGGTTTGTCACCTCCACCCGTGCCAGGGTGACCATCACCTGTCCCGCCTCCTCTACGGCGCCTTTCAGTCCCACGGAGGGAACCAGCTCTATCCCTTCGTCCAAGGCCTGCAGGACCTCTTCCTCTATTGCGGGCATCTCGTCTCTGCCCTCGACGCACGCCATGGTCACCCGGGCCCCCTTTCTGCGCAGCATCCTGGCCACGTCAACGGCCACGTTTCCACCGCCAATCACCAGAACGTTCTCTCCAGGGGGCGTTTCTCCTTCGAGGTTGAAGGTTTTCAGTACCTCCAGGCCCAGCAGTATCCTGCTGCCACTTTCCACCTGGGGAAGCTTTCTTGCCCTGGTTAGTCCCGTGGCAACCACCACGCAGTCGAATCCCGCTGCTGCCTCTTCCAGGTCTCGGGGGTGGACCTCCATCGAGGTTCTGATGGTGACCCCTATTAGCCTTAACCGTTCCAGGGTCTCTTCAAGCAACCTCCTGGGAAACCTGAATGGGGGTATTCCCCATGCCAGCATGCCTCCGGGTATCTTCTCCCTCTCGTAGATTGTGACCCCAACGCCCCCCAGGGCCAGGTACCAGGCAGCAGAGAGACCGGCGGGACCCGATCCCACGACGAGGGCCTTCTTCCCCGTGGAAGGCGATGGCTTGGGGAGAAGGTTTCTTGACAACACCTCGTCTCCCAGCCATCCTTCCAGCTTCCTTATCTCCACCGGGTTGTCCAGCTCGCCCCTGTTGCAGGCGTTCTGGCAGAAGTGGGGGCAGACCGCGGCGGTTACGAAGGGGAAGGGGTTGTACCTCAGAAGCAACATGCACGCCTCTTCCACCTCGTCCTTGGCGAGGAGGTCGTAGAGTCGGGGCATGTCTATGGATGCGGGGCAGGCGTCCATGCACGGGGCCACGCTGCTTTCGAACTGGGGCTGAAAGATGCTCCAGGTGCCCGTGTTGAGCAGGTCGGTGAAAGAGAGGCTTCTCAGGAACTCCAGAGTGGGCATCAGCAGCTCACCGCCTTTCTGTAGGCGTAGCGGGCGGCCTCCAGGTTCTTTCGCGCCTCGTTGCCAAGGAGCTTCTCGAAGGCCACTCGCACGTGTTCCATCTCCACCAGCCCCGTGGCTTTGGCAAAGGCCCCAATCATGGTGGTGTTCACCACGGGGTGGGTCGCCGATCCCAGGCCCATGTTCGAGGCTATCCTTCCGGCGTCCACCCAGTAGCACTCCACCTCCGCCTCTACCGCAGGAGGGGCAGAGGAGTTGACAACCAGCGTGCCCCCGGCCTCCAGTCCCGCCAGGGGATCCGACTCTTTCAGCAGGGTGTGGTCCAGTAGTAGCACCACTTGGGGGCGTTCTATCCCGCACCTTAGGGTTATGGGAGCCTCGTCCATTCTCACGAAGGCGGCCACCGGCGCCCCTCTCCGTTCGGCTCCGAAGGTGGGGAATGACTGAACCCACATGCCCCTTTGGAAGAGGGCCAGAGACAGCAGCTTCGACGCAACCACCACCCCTTGGCCGCCCCTGCCGTGTATGCGTATCTCAACCATCTTAACCTTCAATTACTCCACGGAAGGGGCCGTGGCAACCTCGTGCTCACCTGCCCCTTCTGGTGCCCCGAGGCATGGCGCCCTTGGCTGCAGATTGGGCCAGGGCCTTGGCGTTTGCCGCCTCTTTGAAGTCAGGCACCACTCTTAAGGCGAGGTCGAAGCAGTCTTCTGCCTCCTTGAACTTGCTCATCTTCAGGAGGGTTAGTCCCTTCGAGAAGGCGGCTCCCGGGTTTTCGGGTTCTTTTTTGAGCACCTCGTCGAATAGATTCAGGGCCTCTCTCATCATTCCAAGGTCGGCAAACTGTATCCCTCCCGCGATCAGTCCCATGAGGGGATCACCCTCGGCGAGGCCCTGGAGAAAGGCGTAGCCTTCCACCATGGTGTGAATAACCCTCTCTGATTCCGCCTTTCCGTGTCCGGGCAAGAGAAAGGATACCTTGAGGGTGCTCAGAAAGCGAAGCGACTCTGCCCACTCTCCCAGGTTGGCATCCCTGGGGATCAGCTCTTCCCCCTTCTCTGTTAGCACCGTGTCTCCGGTGATGAGTATGGATCTACCCGTCTCGTAGAACGCCACGGAGTCTGCGGAGTGGCCGGGAGAGGGTATGGCTCTGAAGCAGAGCTCCCCAAACCTCAGGGTCTCGTTGCCCCTCAGGGCCTCTATCTTCTCTTGGCGTACCCCCATTTTTAGCAATCCGCTTGTCGATGCCTCCGAGCAGAAGACCTTGGGGGAGTATGCGTTGCACACCTTCT
>CAZMTB010000160.1:0-7332 GCA_964569095.1 uncultured Aquificales bacterium | reverse complement strand
TAACCATTTCGTAGCATCGGCATCATAGACTTGACCATTCGAGGCCGAAGGGGTTCTCCTCTTCGGCCTTCTGTTTTATTGATGTCCAAAATCCAACAGACGAGGAGACGCGTATGGACTCTTCTCCCTTCTTGAGGGCATGCAGGGGCCAAGAGGTGCCCTACACTCCGGTGTGGATGATGCGCCAGGCAGGGCGTTACTTGCCCGAGTACATGAAGATTCGCAGATCTGTGTCGGGGTTTCTGGAGCTTTGCAAGAATCCCCAGCTGGCCACCGAGGTTACCATCCAACCGGTGGAGCGGTTGGGAGTGGATGCGGCCATTCTCTTCTCGGACATCTTGATTCCAGTGGAGGCCATGGGGGTTCCTCTGGAGTTCAGAGAGGGAGAGGGGCCCAGGCTAACATACAGTATCAGCTCCCTAAAAGATGTGGAGGCGTTGAGGGTTCCCGATCCTGCCGTTGCCACGGACTTCGTTCTGGAGACGGTTAGGCGGGTGAAGGAGTCACTGGCAGGCCAGGTGCCCCTTATCGGTTTCTCCGGGGCCCCATTCACCTTGGCAAGCTACATCTTGGAGGGGGGAGGTAGTCGCAACTACCTTGCGACCAAAACCCTGATGTATCGTAACCCCCCGGTGTGGCACGCCTTGATGGAGAAGCTGACCACCACGGTGGTGGAGTACCTGAAGGCCCAGGTGGAGGCTGGGGCCGATGCGGTTCAGCTCTTCGACTCTTGGGTGGGAGCCCTCTCGCCCCGGGATTTCAGAGAGTTCGTGGCTCCCTACACCAGGAGAATAGTGAAAGAGGTGAAGGAGACAGGGGTTCCTTTCATACTCTTTGGAACCGATACTGCCACGCTGTTGGAGGATCTGGCTCAGATGGAAGCCGACGTGGTGGGGGTTGACTGGAGGATTGAGCTTGGGGATGCCGTTGGAGTGCTGAGGGGAAGAGCGTCGGTTCAGGGCAATCTCGATCCCTGTGCACTCTTCATGGCCAAAGATGCCTTGGAGCGTAGGGTAGAGGAGATAGTGAAGCAGGGGTATCGTGCCAGGGGGCACGTCTTCAACCTGGGGCACGGCATCCTGCCCCAGACGGATCCGGAGATGGCCAGGTTTTTGGTGGAGACGGTTCATCGATTGAGCAGACGGTAGGCTGGTGCTCACTTGGGCGGGTTTGCTCTCTTTGGCTTTGAACGAGGGTAGTCTCTCGGGGGGGATGGGTAATTGAAAGGAACCTTGGGGATATTGAAAGGGGGAGGTCTTAACTCTCCTCGGGCTGTGAACCCCCTCTTCCCTTATCCCTTTCTCAAGTTCCAAGGGCACCCCTTGGCGGACGATATTGCCCAAGGGGTGCCAGGCTTCTTGGTAGGCTTATTCTTGCTCTTGGCGTGCCGCCAAGGCGGAGTTCACGTGGCGGGCGAGCCGCGACTTTTTGCGGGCCACCGTTCTCTTGTGAAATACGCCCTTTGAACCTACCTTGTCTATCATTCTCAGGGCGTTGCGCAGAAGCGCTCTCACCTCTTGTTCTTCCTTCCCCTCTTCCAGTGCCATTAGCACCTTCTTGGTTTCGGTCTTCACCCTGCTCTTCCAGGCCTTGTTTCTCAAACGGCGTTTCTCGTTCTGTCTGGCCCTCTTAATGGCCGATTTGATGTTTGGCATTCTTCGGTAATCTCCTCCTCTCCTCAAAGATGGCGAGGCCCGTATGCCATGCCACCTGGGGCTTGTCAACAGCAACTGGGTAGATTTGTACTTTACACGACGGCCCCGATTCTGCCATTAACTTCGCCATGCTTGCCTATCCCAGAATAGACCCAGTGATCGTGAGAGTAGGTCCCCTCCAGGTGAGGTGGTACGGTACCATGTACGTGTTGGGTTTTATCCTGGGTCTCCTCATAATGAAGAGGATGGCCAAGGAGGACGACGGAACCCTCTCCTCTCAGGACGTGGAGGATCTGCTCTTCTACCTCATATTTGGCGTCTTGCTGGGAGGACGCCTGGGGTACGTTCTCTTCTACAATCTCCCTTACTACCTTCACCATCCTGCGGAGGTGTTGGCCTTCTGGCACGGGGGCATGTCCTTTCACGGTGGGCTCATCGGCACGGTCTTGGCAGGGGCGTTGTTTGCGAGGAGGAGAGGCGTCTCTCTTTGGCGGATAGCCGATTACGCGGCGGTGGCAACCCCTCCTGGTTTGGGCCTGGGCAGAATAGGCAACTTCATTAACGGGGAGCTCTTTGGAAGGGTGACCACCGTGCCTTGGGCCATGGTCTTTCCTGGTGGGGGACCCTTGCCAAGGCACCCCTCCCAGCTCTACGAGGCGGTTCTGGAGGGGCCCGTTCTCTTCCTGCTCCTGTGGCTGCTCAGGAAGAGAGACCTGCCCAGGGGAGGGCTATTGGCGGCCTTCATCGTGGGGTACGGCGCCATCAGGTTCTTCGTGGAGTTCTTCCGGGAACCCGATCCCCAGCTCGGATTCGTTCTGGGTCCCTTCACCATGGGTCAGGTGCTCTCCTTCTTCATGGTGGCGTGCGGGGTGCTGCTCTTTCTCTACTTGAGTAGAGAGCTTCCAGATGGTCGAAGGGAACCGAGAGGGTAGCTTTCTGGTTGAAGTGGAAGATTGGCGAGGTTATTGTACCCTTTGGTTCAAAAAACCTTGAAAGAGGGAGTATGAGTTGCCCAGACCGTCTGATGCAAAGCTGCTTCGCCGAGAGAGGGAGATCGCCTTCGACATTCTCTTGAAGGCCCTTGGTCCCCAAAGGGCCAACCTTCACGAGGCCCTTGCCCAGGCGGAGGATAGGTTCCAGGTTGAGGGGGCCTCTAAAGGGTTATTACGCCAGCTCGTGCTGGGAGTGGTTCAATGGAAGGCGAGACTGGAGTGGATAGTCTCAAACCACTTCTCTGGCTACTACAAGGCGCCTCTGCCCGTGAGGGTCTTGATGCTCATGGGGGCTTACCAGATAGTTATGCTGGATAGAATTCCCTTCTACGCCGCTGTGAACGAGACCGTGAAGCTTTTTCGTCCCAACGTGGCTCCCTCAAGGTACAAGCCCATACTTAACGGGGTGCTCAGGGAGATGTCGAGGGCCCCGTATCCCCACGTTGGCCACATGGACGATGCCGAAGATGCCCTCTTCGTTGGCTATTCTCACCCCCGCTGGTTGGTTAGAAGGTGGCTGAAGAGGTGGGGGGTTAGGGAGACGGTTGCCCTTTGCCGGGCGAACTGCAGAAAGGCGCCCTTCTCCATCAGAGTGAACACCGGCAGGATCTCTGCCAAGGAGCTGAGGAAGCGCATGAGGGAGCTTGATATTGAGTGTATGCTCCACCCCATCAGTCCAGAGATGCTTGTGGTGCTAACCCCCGTAAACATCACCAGGGTTTCCCTCTTTCAAGAGGGACTATTCCTGCCCCAAGACGTCTCTTCGTGGTTGGTGACCATGGTGCTGGATCCGAGGTCCGGAGAGTCGATTCTCGATTGCTGTGCGGCCCCGGGTATCAAGACCACCCACATTGCCACCAAGATGGAGGGGAGAGGAGAGGTTCTGGCCGTGGAGAGGGACCCCGCAAGGTTCGAGACGTTGCGGGAGACGTGCTCCCGCTGGGGGGTGGAGGGGGTGAGGCTCGTACGAGGTGACATCAGGGAGGTGGCATCTGGGTTGGTGGAGTCCAAGCGGGATTTCCACAGGGTGCTGGTGGATGCCCCTTGCTCTGACCTTGGTGTGATAAGGAGACACCCGGAGATAAGGTGGCGTAGAAAGAGCAGCGATCTCCATCTTTACTCGGAGAACCAGCTGGGTATTCTGAGGGCGGTTGCTCCTCTCGTTAAGAAAGGGGGGGTACTGGTTTACAGCGTTTGCAGCACGGAGCCGGAGGAGGGGGAGGATGTGATCAGGAGATTCTTGAAGTTGGCTCCAGGGTTTGTGCCAGACGACCTTTTGCCCTTTCTCCCCGAGCCCTTTCGGGAGAGGGCATCTCTTGGCGAGGGGACCCTCTTCGTGGCTCCCCACATGCTCAACGCAGACGGTTTCTTCATTGCAAGGATGAGGAGGGAGGATTGACCTCCCCCCTCGTTGCTATTTCAGAAGAGCATCCCGTTCTTTATGGTGAGGATGAGACCGTAGCCTCCCACCACCACTACCCAGGCTACCATGAGTCCCAATGCGAGTTTGCCGAGCTTCTCCATCATTCACCTCCCGTTACGTCAACGCCCCTGCCCAGTTTGAAGGCGATTATTATGGGGTAGGAGATCACCAGTAGCCCCATCACGAAGGTGGCAAAGAATAGGGCCGTGCTTCCCCAGTCGAGGTTCAGCTTGTAGGTGTAGATGCTGTAGTTGAACTTTTCGAGGTATGACATTCTGAGAACCTCTCGGGTTATTGACATTCCCAGCACCGCGAGGAAGGCCACCAAGGCAGCGGGTATGGCCTGTTTCTGTGGATTCTTTTGGGCCATCATCAGGATGAATAGCGTAACTATCCCCAGGGCCGCTCCACCGAGAAAGGCGGGATTGGTTAAAAACTCCAGGTCCTTGGGCAGGGTTAGCAACCACCACACGCCTACGACGGCCTGTAGGAGCGTTGCGTATAGGGCCAGTTTGGCACCGGCCTTGCCCACCCATTCAAGGTAAACGGGATCGAAGTCTCTTCGGGGCTCGAAGTACCAGGAGTAGAGCATCATGAAGATACCCGTGATGGCGAAGGAGGGTACGATGAAGTGTAGCAGGCGGGGCAGGTTTAGGGCGTGTAGCCCCGTTCCCGCAGTGTTCATCTGCTTGCCTACCAGATACCAGCTGTTCCACTTCTCTGGGTGGAGGGACTGCACCGTCAGGGCGCTTATGGTGATGGCCGTGAGAAGGAGCATGGCCAGGGCTATGGCTCCGAAAAACCCGTATCCCTCTATGGTTTCGCCTCGTTTGAGGTAGAAGACGTAGAGGGAGAGGAAGGCTATGCAGATGAAGAGCAGAAATCCCATTGCCCACCAGCCCGAGAGTACGTTTGAGAAGTACCAGAAGGGATCGTAGATTACCTGGACGAAGAGCAGGGGAGCAACTCCCAGTACGATGGCAAGGGATAGGTTGACCGTTGATGCCCGGGCCAGTGTGGCTGATAGCCTCTTCCAGTTGGGTTCTCCTTTCAGGTGACCGTACATGGCCAGTGATGCACCTCCAACCACCAGGTTGACGAAGATGATGTGTAGGGCAAAGGTTAGTACCATCAGCCCTTGGAACATCCAGGGATAGAAGGGCACCCCCATGGGGTCTCTCATGCTGTTCAGGACAGTTGCCATCTCGTTCATAGCGATTCCTCCTTATTCACCTTCTACTACCCACTTTGGGTCTATCTCGGCGTCGGGAGACGCCAGTTTGGCGAGGTAGGCGGCAGTGGCCCGCTTTTCCACCTCAGTACCCATGAAGGGAGGCATGTAGGGGTAGTCTCCCAGAGAGTCGAGAAGGTCTGCCACCTCGTCTGGGGCTTCCAATCCCATGTTACCAAGTAGCTTTTGGAGGGATAGACGCCCGTCGGGAGAGAAGGTGTGGCAGCTCATGCACTGGTACTTGGCGATAACCCTGCCTGCGTCCAGGTAGTTGGTCTCGGTTATCTTCCGTAATCCTTCGGGAACGAACCTGGCGTAATTCAGGAATCCCTCTTCGTTTATCAGCTCTGACTCGGCCTTAACCCCTTTGGCGGGTATGTCGTGGCCTATTATCTGGTTGCTGTACATGTATTGGGGGATAAGGTAGGGGCGGCGCACTATCTCTCGTATGCTCTCAAAGCCCCCTATGCCTGCAAAGAGTATCACCACCATCAAGACAGAGGCTACGGGGTTCAGGGTGAGGGGTTTAGGAATTGCCCAAAGAAGGGCGAAAAGGGTTACCAGGGATAGGGATACGATTGCCACTATGCCCATGGTCTTCAGGTAGGGATATCCTGAGATGATAAGCTCCCTGGCAGACTCTGGGATCTTGAAGAAGTACCAGGTGGCAAAGAGGGCGGTGAATACCGCGCCTCCAATAACCCACTTGGCAGAGGTGCGGGTGACGGTCTCCCTGGCAGAGCTGCTGCTCACGAAGGGGGCTACCACCAGTCCAAACATGCCGCCGATTACGAACATAAGGGCGGTTCTGGTGAGAAGCTGGGGCCAGTAGGTCTGGTTGAAGAAGCCATCGAAGAATCCCCCCGTGGCGGGCCACTTACCTGGGGTCATCATGAATGCGAGTATCCCGGTGATTATCACCATGCTCGTCCAGGCAGCCATGGCGTAAAGCAGGCCGATGCGCATGTGTGCCTTGGGGGATATCTTCTCAAAGGTGTAGTAATAGACGTAGATGGTGACGATCTCGATGATGAAGAAGACCCATTCCGTGGCCCATCCCCACACGTAGTTATGTATAAGTCCAGAGATGGCACGGGGAGCGGTCACCGACGATGCGAACCAGATGCCCACCCCTGTGATAGAGCCAGTCACGAAGCAGAAGATCAGGATAAACAAGGTGTACTTCTTGAGGAACTCCAGCAAGTCGCTCCTTCCCTCGGAGTAGGCCTTCCGTTCGATAAAGTAGGTTATCCAGAAGGCCCCTGTAGCCAGGTGGCAAGGAAGTATGTGGAAAACTGCTATGAGGGCGATGAGAATGGGCCCTCCCACTACAGGTACCTCAAAGAGTGGATACATGTAGCACCTCCTATATTGGATTTTGGACGCTACCCAATATATCCCTATTCTCTGCATATTCAAGCAGTAATGATTATTCTTATCATAAATTTCTGGTCGTAATAATTGGATTGACTCATGATATCAACCTCTTAAGATTAAGAGCCATTGTTTTTTAATGAGTAAGAGCTTATGAATAGAGAGTCATTCCCCTTTGCTTGGTTAAACTTGGCTAAAAAACCACGAGATCACGAGATATTTTGACTGCCTGTTATCTGAATACGATATATTGTGTATATTAACTTTTTTATATTTGATTTAGTATTTTACCTCGCTCTAAATTATTAGAGGATGTTTTGTTGGAGATACCGATGAAAATTTTTACTCTAAACTCAAGAAAACCTGTTGACGAATAGAGAATATAGAGGTATTATCAAAATGGAGAATAGGAAGGAACTATTTAGGAGGCTGACTATGAGAGATAGGATTGGATGGTTGGTTGGAGTTTTAACCCTGATAGGTTTCCTGTCTGGAGGGGTTCTGGCTGCAAGTAATCCCGTTTCTGTGGTTGATAAAAAGGTTGATTCTTCTGGGAAACTTTACACCGTGCAGGTTATGTCAGTGACAAGCAAGAACATATCGGAGCTGGATCGCCAAGCAGAGAGATTGTATCGCAGGTATAGATTGATCTGTCTT
>CAZMTB010000159.1:0-2670 GCA_964569095.1 uncultured Aquificales bacterium | reverse complement strand
GAAAGAGAAAACCTATGGTCTCGTTTCTCGTTCTGGCAAGCTCGCTTGCACCCATCTCTGAGGTGTTTCTGCCCATCAGGACTATCTCTCCCTTGGTGGGCCTGTCCAACAGACCAAGCAGGTGTAACAGGGTGGACTTACCCGCCCCCGAAGGCCCCATTATGGCTATGAACTCTCCCCTCTCCACCTGGAGGTCTATTCCTTTGAGAACCTCCACCTTCTTGTGGGAGTCGGTGTACCATTTGCATAGACCCACCGTCTCCAAAAGGGGGTCATTCATTCAGGACCTCCAGGAGGGCCTCTAATTCTCCCTTGATCTCCCGGATTAGCCTAGCCCTCTTGGGATTGCCCTCCAATACCTCCCCTTCCAGGTACCTCCTGGCCCCCTCTATGGTGAAGCCCCTCTCGTAGAGCAGGTCCTTTATCAAAAGGATGAGCTTAAGATCCTCTTCGCTGTAGAGCCTCTGGCCCTTCTTCTTGGTGGGCGACAGCTGGGGAAACTCCTTCTCCCAGAAGCGGAGGACGGAGGGAGCCAGTCCCGTTATCTTGCTGACCTCCCCGATTCTCTTGAATCTCTTCTCTTCAGAAAGCATGGATACCAGCCGTTCACCCCCTGTTTTCGCCCATTTGACTCTACTCTCCCTAATTCCTATGATGGGTTGAGTCAAGAGCAGTTCCAGCCAAAGGGAACTGGAGTAGAGTTTCAGGGAAGAAGGAGAGCATGGGAAACAGGGTAATAGCAAACGCCGATCTCAAGGAGACGAGGGTCGCTATACAGGGCGACTGGGGGCTTTGTGAGGTTTACATAGAGCGCAAGGGCGAAAAGGGCATTGCCGGTAGCATATACAAGGGAAGGGTAGTGAAGGTGCTACCAGGCATGGAGGCTGCCTTCGTGGACATAGGTCTCGGCCGGGCGGGGTTCTTGTATGTGACCGACGTTTTCGAGGGATTCGACGACTACGGCGAGCTGTTGGAACAGATGGGAGAAGAGGACCTTCACCTTGATCACCACGGTGGCAAGGATCGCTTTATTGCAGACATACTGAGAGAGGGTCAGGAGATCATGGTGCAGGTGGCCAAGGAACCCCTTGGTAGCAAGGGACCGAGGCTTACTTCCCACATTACCCTCCCAGGAAGGTATCTGGTGCTTATGCCCACGGTGAACCACATTGGTATCTCCCGACGCATAGCCAAGAAGGAAGACAGGGCACGGCTGAAGGAGATAGTGGAGAGGATAAAACCCCCCTCCATGGGGCTCATCGTGAGAACAGTTAGTGCCGACAAGGACGAAGAGGATCTCATAGAGGACCTAGACTTTCTTCTGCGCCTTTGGAACGGGATAAGGAGGAAGATGGAATCGGTCTCCGCTCCGTTCCTCCTCTACAAAGACCTTGACCTGCTTCTCCGCTCCGTCAGAGACTTCCTCTCTCCCCAGACCTCCTCCATGGTGATAGACGATCCCAAGGAGTACGAAAGGTGCAAGAATTTCGTGGAAGAGGTTCTCCCCCAGCTCTCTTACAAGGTGGAGCTCTATCAGGGCAGCGTGCCCATATTTGAGTACTACGGAATAGAAGACGAGATAAACAAGGCTCTGGGGAGCAAGGTATGGCTCAAGTCTGGTGGGTACATCGTGATCGAGGAGACGGAGGCCCTCACGGCGGTGGATGTGAACACGGGACGTTACGTTGGCGGTAAGAACTTGGAGGAGACCATATTCAACACCAACATGGAGGCTGCGCGAGAGGTGGCCCACCAGGTTATGCTCAGGAACATCGGCGGTATCATCATCATAGACTTCATAGACATGGAGGAAGAGGAGCACAAGCAACAGGTGCTCGAGATGCTGAAGAACTCTCTGAAGAGAGACAGGTATCCCTCCTACGTACAGGGATTCTCCGAGCTGGGGTTGGTGCTGATGACCAGGAAGAGGGTGAAGGAGAGCCTGATCAAGACCCTCTCTCAAAGCTGCCCCTACTGCTCTGGGAAGGGGTACATCAAGTCTCCCCTCACCATCTGCTACGAGGTCTTCCGAGAGGTGAGGAAGAAGGCCTCTACTACCCCCATTCGGGGCAACAAGAGGGTGATGATAGAGGTCCATCCTGATGTGGCCAAGATGATGGTGGAAGAGGAAGGGGACTCGTTAGACCTCCTGGAGTCCATGCTGGGAGTGAAGATCATAGTGAGAGAGTCCCCTACCCTGCATCAGGAGCGTTTCGTGGTCAGGTGTATCCAGTAGAAGGCATACAATGATGAATCCTTCCGAGCTGGTTTCTCTGAAAGACTCGGTTCTTCCTGCCGTGAAAGAGGGGGGAGATTACGCGGCCTTATCTTTCAAAAGGTTGAGGGAGGGGGCAGAGTCCCTTTCGGTTGAGGAGAAGGGCCCCAGCGACTTCGTCACCAGGGTGGACAAGGAGATAGAAGAGAGGGTTGTCTCTCTATTAGAGAGGCTAACTCCAGAGGTTGCGGTGGTGGGTGAAGAGGCGCACTGCCATTGGGGTGAAGGCTCGGTTCCTGAGAACTGCTGGATACTGGATCCCCTTGACGGTACCAGGAACTTCATAAGGGGATACGCGAGGTTCGCCGTCTCTTTGGCACTCAGGCTTAAGGGAGAGATGGTGATGGGCATCACCTATCAGCCTGTGAGCGGCGATCTCTTCTGGGGTATCAAGG
>CAZMTB010000158.1:0-2101 GCA_964569095.1 uncultured Aquificales bacterium | reverse complement strand
AACCGCCATCTACCGGGCCTGCCGCACCAAAGAACTGCTCCCAGAGGCAAGGGTGGTGGTCTTCATGAGAGAGTTCAGGGGATACGGAAAGGGACACTACCGGTGGTTCCAGAAGGCGGAGGAGCTGGGTGTAGAGGTGATCAGGGCCTCAAAACTCGGAGTGAAACCAGAGGGGGATGATGCGGTCATCTCCTACCAGGTGGGTGAGAGAGAGGAGACCATCAAGCCAGGGCTCACCATCCTGGTAACGGGACAGAAGCCTCCCACCCTCATGGAGAAGCTATCCAAGCTATTCGGGGTGAAGGCAGACGAACACGGTTTCTGCAAGGTTAAAGACCTCACCTGTGGCACCACTGACGTGGAAGGGGTGTTCGCCGTTGGGGAGTTCACCGGTCCAACGGGCAACCCGGAAACCGTATGGGAAGGCTACGGGGTGGTGACGGAGCTGCGGAAACACCTGGGAAAACCAAACGTGCCCCCACCAACCGCCCCCCAGCTCAGGGACGTGAGCAACGAGGAGCCCAGGGTGGGAATCTTCCTGTGCAGCTGTTTCGGAGAGTTCGAAGAGAAGATAGACCTCAAGTCCCTGGCAGAGCGTTTAGGAGAGCTTCCAGAGGTCTCCCACGTAGAGATAATAAAGGGCTGTTGCACTCCCCCCACCATGCAGGAGACCGGCAAGAGGATCGCGGAGTCGGGTGTGAACAGGGTTGTGCTGGGGGTGTGCACCCCGCTGCAGAAGCTCCTCAAGTTCCGCCGCACGGTGATGATGGGCGGACTCAACCCCCTGCTGGCGGAGTTCGTGAGGTTCAGAGAAGACATCATCAGGGTCCACGAGGATAGGGAAGCCATGATGGAGAAGGCGGTGGCCCTCTTCGCTGCCGCTGCGGCCAAGGTGAAACGGGCCCAGGCCGCCCCGCCTCCTACTGCGCCCTTTGGTCCAGGTGCCCTGGTGATAGGTGGAGGAGCCGCAGGTCTGGAGGCCGCTCTGGGCATAGCAGAGCAGGGATTCCCCGTAACGGTGGTGGAGAGAAAGGAGAACCTGGGAGGACAGGGTTTGGAGATCACCTCTGACCTCGAGGGTCACCGCATCTCGGAGTACGTTAGAGAGCTGGTGGAGAAGGTGAAGGACCACCCAAACATCACCGTCTACACCTCCACCGAGGTCTCCCAGCTCTCGGGGTACGCCGGGCACTACCGGGCCCTGCTGAGAAGGGAAGGCCAAGAAGAACCCGTACGGGTGGAGTCTGGGGTTGTGATCGTGGCCACGGGAGCAAGGGAGAACCGCGTCTCCGCCTACTCCCTGGGAGAAGACCAGAGGGTGATGACCCAGCGGGACCTGGAGAAGGCCCTGGAGAAGGGCGAGTTCAAGGCAAAAGAGGTGGTGATGATTCAATGCGTTGGGTCCCGCAACCAGGCCCGTCCCTACTGCTCCAGGGTGTGCTGTTCACAGGCCCTCAAGAACGCTCTGAAGCTGAGAGAGAAAGGGATAGAGGTGACCATTCTCTTCAGGGACATGAACACCTACGGCTTCAAGGAGGACCACTACCGCAAGGCGAGGGAGCAGGGAGTAAGATTCGTCAGGTTCCCGGGTGACCAGTATCCCTCCCTCGAAACGGGCGATTCCCTCACGGTAACGGTGAAGGAAGTCGAGACCGGCAAGGAGCACCGGCTAAACTGCGACGCCTTGATTCTGAGCGTGGGCATAGTGCCAGAGGCAGAGGAGAACAGGCGGCTGGCAAAGATGCTCGATTTCTCCTTAGACAAGGAGGGCTTCTTCGACACCGACAGCAACGCCTGTCCCTACGAAGAGGCGATAAAGAGGCTGATGAAACCCTTCGAGCTCTCCACCAATGCCGTCTTCGCAGTGGGCATGGCAAACTCCCCAAGACCACTCTCCGAGGCACTGCTGACCGCCAAGGATGCGGCGGGGAAGTCACTGGTCATGCTGCCCAAAAGGCAGCTGCCTCCACCAAACGCCATGTTCGTCTCAGAGGTCAGGGAGTCGAAGTGCGCGGGGTGCGGTCTATGCGTAGAGGTCTGTCCCTACCGGGCCCGCGAGATCGATCCAGCGAAAGGCGTAGCAAAGGTGAGGTGGTTCCTG
>CAZMTB010000157.1:0-3355 GCA_964569095.1 uncultured Aquificales bacterium | reverse complement strand
AGCTTTGCCTTTGGGGGTGACCTTTGAGGGAAGGGTTGTGCTGGGCAGAGGGGTTCAGATAGGGGCGGGGTGCCAGATAAAGAACGCCGTCATCGGGAATAAGGTGGTGGTCGGTGCGTGGTCCCAGCTCTCAGACTCGGTGGTGTGGGACCAGGTGAGACTGGGAGAGGGCTGTCTGGTAGAGGGTGCGGTGCTCTGTTCTGGGGTGGTGGTGGGTTCGGGGGCCACTGTGGAGGAGGATTGCGTTGTGGCAGAGGGCTCCTTCGTGGGAGAGGGAGCCACCCTGAAGGCCGGTGTTAAGGTTTGGCCCAACAAGAAGGTGGACGATGGGGCCATGCTCTCCCACAACCTCATCTGGGGGGATCGGTGGAAGAACCATCTCTTCGAGAACGCCTCCATAGTTGGCCTCACCAACGTTGAGCTCACCCCTGAGCTGGTCACCAAGATAGGAGTGGCCTACGGCTCTTCTCTCCCCCAGGGCAGCAGGGTGCTGGTGGCAAGGGACTCGTCGAAGGCGTCGCGTATGCTTAAAAGGGCCTTTGTGGGCGGGGTGCTCTCCACGGGGGTGCATGTTAGGGATCTCGAGGTGAGTCCAGTGCCCCTCCTTCGTTACAAGCTGCAGACCTTCGGGGAGGAGGGGGGTGTGGTATTCTGCCAGGATCACCATCACACCTTGTTGACCAGGATCAGGTTCTTCGACAAAAATGGACTGGAGATCCCTGCGGATAGGGAGAAGGCCATAGAACGCCTCTTTGCCAGGGAGGGTTTCAGGAGGGTCTCTCAGGAGGATACGGGGTACATATCTCCCCTTCCCTTTCTTCAGGGTTTCTACCGGGAGGGGGTTCTGAAGGGCCTCGAGCTGGAGACCGTTTCTTCTGCGGGGTTCAAGGTGGTTGCAGACTTCTGCCACGGTACCACCAGCACCATTCTGCCCGAGTTACTATCGGAGCTAGGGGTGGAGGTGGTGGAGATCAACCCGGGAGCCGAGGGCAGGTCTCCCATGGGTGCAGAGGAGATGGATGAGTGGCTCCCCACCCTGGGAGGCATAGTGAAGGGGGCAGGGGGGCAGGTGGGTTTCTCCTTGTCTCCCCACGGTGAGAGCCTCGTTCTGGTTGACGAGGAGGGTGGCATCTACCGGGGAACGGATCTTATGACCCTGGTGTCTCTTCTCTTGCCTCCTCCCGGTACCTACCCTTGGTGTGATGGAACCACGGTTCTCTTGCCCGTCTCTGCCCCAGACGCCGTGGAAGAGGTGCTTGTCCGAAAGGGGTGGAAGGTGCACCGCTCTTTTCACCACCTTGGCAGGTTCATAGGGGAGTTCGTCAGGGTAGGAGGAACCCTTGGGCTGCACGGGGAGGTTGCTCCCATGGTCGGGGTCCACCAACCCGTCCCAGACGCGGTCTTTGCCTCGTTGTGGATCCTTAACCTGATGGGCAGGCAAGAGGAGACTCTTCTTCGGCTCTGGAGGAGTAGACCCGCTTTTTGCCTTCTCGAGGGCACCATTCACGTTCCCGTGGAGAAGAAGGGGATTTTGATGAGAAGGCTCATTGAGGAGACCGATGGGACCTCCCGCTCCTTAGAGGATGGGGTGAAGATATTCAAGGATAAGGGCTGGGTGTTGGCCATTCCCCACCAGGAGAGGCCCGAGTTTCAGCTTTGGTCCTACTCCCTACACAGGGAGGATGCCCTTCTCTACCTCGAGGAGTTGGGTGGTCTTTTGAGAAGGGTGATGGAGGATGAGTAGTCCTCCCGTTCTCTTGTTTGGTATCCATTGTCATCAGCCCGTTGGCAACTTTGAGAGCGTGATGGAACGGGCCCTTCAGCGTTCCTACCAGCCTTTTCTCGAGGTGGCCACGAGGCACAGGGTTCCCTTTGCGGTTCACTACTCGGGGACCCTGCTGGAGTGGCTGGAGTCCAGGGGCAAGAGGGTACTGGATCTCGTGGGGGAACTGGTGGAGAGGGGACAGGTGGAGGTTCTCGTCAGCGGAATGTACGAGCCCGTACTGCCGGCAATTCCCTGGTGGGATAGGCTGGGACAGCTTGAGATGGCCAAGGAGTGGGTGTGGCGGTTGTGGGGGATCGAGCCGAAGGGGGTGTGGCTAACCGAGCGGGTGTGGGAGCCCCAGATCGTGAAAGAGGTGGTTGCTGCGGGCATGGAGTACGTGGTGGTGGACGACTACCACCTCCTCTGTGCCGGTGTGGAGAGGGAAGAGGTGAAGGGGTACTTCTTGACGGAGCACGAGGGGGATACTCTGGCCGTTTTTCCCATCAGCAAGGCGCTTCGTTACCTGGTTCCCTTCGGGAAGATGAAGAAGGTTAAATCGGCGTTGGGTGGCCTGCCTGGCGGGGTCTCCCATACCCTCTTTGACGACGGCGAGAAGTTTGGCCTCTGGCCAGGCACCTACCGTTGGGTTTACCGGCAGGGCTGGCTGGAGGAGTTCTTCGGTTTTCTGGAGGGAGGAGAGGTTGAGCCTCTGCTTTTCGGCCAGTACCTCTCCTCCAGTTCCCCCAGGGGGAGGGTATACCTTCCCACCGCCTCCTATCCGGAGATGGGGGAGTGGGCCCTCCCTCCGAGGGCTTCCAGGAGACTCTCCAAGCTGAGAGAGGGACTCGAAGAGGGGGACGAGACCTTTCTGCGCGGGGGGACATGGAAGAACTTTTTGGTGAGATACCCCGAGGCTAACTGGCTTCACAAGAGGGTGCTCTGGATTAGCAAGGGCCTGAGAGACGCGGGATCCTTTGCCGAAAAGACCGAGGCGCTAAGACACCTCTACAGGGCCCAGTGCAACGATGCCTACTGGCACGGTGTCTTTGGTGGTCTTTACGCTCCCCACCTTCGTGGGGCCTTGTGGAGGGAGCTGCTTAATGCCCAAAGGCTTTTGGGTTCCCGCCTGCCCCGCGCTTGCAACTTCGACCTCGACTGCGACGGAAGCGAGGAGGTGGTTCTCCAAAATGAGGGGCTCTTTGCGGCCTTTAAGCCAGGGGAGGGAGGGTGCATGGTGGAGCTTAGCTCTCTGGATTGGGGAGAGACGTTCACCAATGTGCTCACCCGTCGTCCCGAGGCCTATCACTGGGGGATGAGCCCGGAGAAGGCGGGAGAAGAGGATCTTCCCTCGATTCACCAGCTTCCATCGGAGCTGCCACGGAGGATTGCTTACGATTCCTATCAGAAACGCTCCTTTATCGATCACCTTCTGGCAGGGCTTTCGAAGACGGGGGTGGAAGGGGGAGACCTTCGAGAACCCTGTGCCCTGTGGAAGGGGGCGTACCTCTGGAAGCTTGAGGGCGAGAGGCTCACCATGAGTGCCAGGGGAGGGTTCGAGGGGGGAGAGGTGTTGGTGTCAAAGTCTTTCCA
>CAZMTB010000156.1:0-3526 GCA_964569095.1 uncultured Aquificales bacterium | reverse complement strand
TTGGACAAGTACAAGGATTACCGCTTCTCCCAGATAGAGTTTCTCGCCAAGCACAAGGAGTGGTTCGTGACCATGATCAAGCTTGTGGGGCTATGCCGCAGGTGCCTCATAGACTCCAGGAAGGAGCTGATCGATAGGCTTAAGGAGCTGAAGGCCGCCTGAGGTTTCTCAGGAGTCGGCCCGGGGTAGTGCCATCTCGAAGGTGCTTCCTGCCCCGGGTTGGCTGGTCACCCTAAGCTCTCCCCTGTGCTCGTCCACTATCCTCTTGACTATGGCGAGTCCTAAGCCCGTCCCGCCTCGCTTCGTGCTGTAGAAGGGGTCGAAAATCCTCTCCAGGATCTCCGAAGGGATACCCTCTCCCGTGTCCTTCACCTGGATTGGGACACTGCTTTCGTCGCAGCGCCATCCCAGGGAGAGCTCTCCCCCTTCTTTCATGGCCTGTACGGCGTTGAGTATGAGGTTCAGAAGGGCCTGCTTCATCAACTCTGGGTCTACCAGTACCTTGCAGGGTTTGCCCCTCTCTAGACGCACCTCTATTCCCTTCTCCCGAATCGCGTGCATTGTCATCATAAGGCTCTCGTCCAGTATAGTCTCGACCTCCACCGGACGCTTGTTTGGATGGAAGGGGCGGGCGAAGAGGAGAAGGTTTGAGATGACCGTCTCCATGTGGTGGGTCACGGATAGTATGCTCTCTATCCACCTCTCCCCTTCGGTTCCTTCGAGCTCCCTTTTCAGGAGCCCTGCGAACAGCTCTTTACTTCCGAGGGGGTTTCTTATCTCGTGGGCTATGCTGGTGGCCATCTCTCCCATCACCGCCATTCGTTGCTGTCTGGCAGCCGCCTCTTCCAACTCCTT
This sequence comes from uncultured Aquificales bacterium, assembly GCA_964569095.1. GTDB lineage: Bacteria > Thermosulfidibacterota > Thermosulfidibacteria > Thermosulfidibacterales > JALWSI01 > JALWSI01. The sequence goes on along the minus strand of CAZMTB010000156.1, from coordinate 2,671 downwards.
TTGGCGTGTGACGTCCCTGATTACCACCACGGAGCCTACCTCTTTCTCGTCCCTTAGCAGGGGGGATGAGGAGAGCACCAGGATCTTCTCCCGGAATGAGACCTCTTCCCTGAACCCCTCGGTACCCAGTAGCCTCCACAACACTTTGCCTTTGGCGCTCTTCGCAGGGAGCTCAAGTATGGACGCTGCAGCTCGGTTCAGATGCTCTATCTCCCCCTGGGTGTTTAGGGCAACCACTCCCTCTGAGATGCTCTCGAGTATTAGCTCCAAGTACTCCTTCTGGGCTGCCAACTCCTCTTTTAAGGCCTGGGCCTCCTTCTCCAGCCGGCTGTACGCCAGTTGCAGTGACTCCGTTGCCTCGGTGAACCGGTTGAAGGCCTCCTTCAGAAGGGCCAGTTCCTCGGACTTGTTCATTTGGAGGGTATCTCCTTGGCCCACTCTCTCTTCCAGGTATCCAGGTACTCCCTTATCTCTATCTCCCTGCTCCAATACGACTTTGGGAACTCCTTTCTGCACTTTTTCCATAGGAGTTGGGCGAGAGTCTCCTTCTTCATTCTCTTTGCCGAGGAGCCCGCCAAGAAGAGGGCCTCAGCGGTGCTGTTGTGGTTGGGCCAGAGGCTTGCCACCGTGGTGAGCATTCTGAGTGCCTCTTTATCTTTTCCCTTGAGCCAGTAGTCCTTGCCAAGTATGGTCCAGCTTTCTTCAACCGCCTCTTGCTGCTCTGCGATGAGGTTTGGCAGCTTTCTGTACTGCTCAACCACTGCCCTGAACCACCCCATGGCCTCGGTATTCTTTCCCTTCTCCATGGACATCAGGCCTTGGCGGTAGATGTCGTAGATTATCCTGGAGTCCGTGGGATAGAGCCTTGCAAAGCTCTGGGCCAGCTCCTTGTGGGTCTTCTCCTGTCCCAGGACGAAGGAGTAGTCGAGCAACCAGGTGTATGCCCTTTTGCGGAAGGGCTCCTTGGCCTTGGTGTTCTTCCACATGAGGCTTGCGGCCTTCTGGAACATCTCTTTCTCGTCGTATGCCAGGGCCAGCATGTCCCTGAGCTCCTCTATCTTCTGGAAGCGTTTACCAAGCCGGGATCTGATCTCTTCAAACACCTTTATCGCCTCGTCCAGTTTTCCCCTCTTCTCGTAGCACTGCCCCACGTAGTAGTAGGGAAGCCCCTTCTTTCCCAAAAGGGGCATGTAGCTCTTGAACTGCTCCCAGTAGGTCATCATGTTGAGGCAGTCGCCGCCCTTGTGGAAGTGGATGATCACCTCGAGAAGGGAGTCCCCTATTCTCTTCTTGGCCTTTCCCAGCAGGGGACTATTGGGGAAGCTGGTGACGAAGTCGTGGAAGGCGAGCATCGCGTCCAGGTATCTTTTGCGCTTGAACTCCCGTTCTGCCAGGGCCAGCTTTGCCTTCTGCATCACCAGGGCTATCCGGTCACCGTACCTGGAAGAGGGGAACCTGCTAATGAAGTCTTGCACGGCCAGTATGGCATCGTTGTAGCGTTTCAGCTCCAGCAGTATCTCGGCCTTTCTCAGGGCCGCGAACTCGGTGACCTTGGGGTACTGGGGATATAGGAACGAGGCATCTCCAAAGAGGCTGAGGGCCTTCTTAAGGTTACCCTCTTGATAGGCTATGTATGCTAGCCTCAGCTTGGAGATTGCTCCTGCCTTGGTGTCGGGGTATAGCCTGTTGCATGTGTCGAATATCCACTTTGCGATGTTCCACTTCTTCTCGGTGAGCAGAATGTCTCCCGTTAGAGCCAAAGCCTTGGGGGCCTCTGGAGACTTGGGATATATGTTGAACACCCTCTGGAGGTCTCTCTTTGCCTCTTCGTACTTTTTTAGCATGAAGGCGCTTCGGCCAAGGGCAAAGAGGTACTCGGGGCTGGTATTCACCACCTCGGGCCTGTCTTGCTGAACCAGGCTCAGCAGCATGTAGGCAGCCAGATAGTTCTTCTTCAAGTAGTAAGCCAGTCCCAGCAGGGCCTTGGCCTCGTAGGTGGCGGGATGGTTGGGGGGTAGCTTTGAGATGAGATCCTTGAGGAGAATGATGGCCTTTCGTTCACGGTTGAGGTTCAAGAGAAGGGATCTCGCCTTCATCACCATGGCGAAGGGCAGGAAGGGAGAGTCGGGATACTCCTTTGCAAGTCCATTCACGTCTGCCAACAACAACTGGTGCATCCCAGCCTTCTGGTCGGCCTTTATCTTTATCTCCCACACCTTCTCGCGGCGAAAGTCCCGCTTTACTGCATCGAGGAACCTGCTCGCCATCTTGCCGGCCTCCTCGTAACGGCCGGTCTGGTAGAGGGAGTCTATGAGCATGAACATCGCCGACACCTGCTTGGCCCTGGACAGGTTTGCCAGGGAGGTGGAGTAGAGAAGGTTGACAACCTCTTCGTAGTCCCCGTTCTTGTAGGCGTTCAATACCCTTAGCCAGAACTCCTCCTTGGGAGGCAGCCTCTCTACGGAGAGTTCTATTCTGGTTGGCTGGGTTCGCCAGCGGGGAATCACCCTTAACCAGGGCATTCTGAGCTCAAGGGAGAGCATTATTCCCTCTTTGGAGTTATCCACCCTCACCGACTTGAGGAACTTGTTGTTAGGTGTTGGCACGTTGAGGGGGGATGAGATGGAGAGTCCTTTAAGTACCACTCCGCACCTGTCGTTTTCTGGAAAGG
>CAZMTB010000155.1:0-3342 GCA_964569095.1 uncultured Aquificales bacterium | reverse complement strand
TCCCTACTACATCACCCCCGTCCTCATGGGCGCCACCATGTTCCTGCAACAGAAGATGACCCCTGCCATGGGAGACTCCACACAGAACAAGATAATGCTCGCCATGCCCGTAATATTCACCTTCCTCTTCCTGAACTTCCCCTCGGGACTGGTGCTCTACTGGCTGGTGAACAACATCATCTCCATAGGCGAACAGGTACTGGTGAAGAAGGTCTACACCAAGGAGGCCTAAAGGTAACCACTCTCCTGTCCGTCCCCTCCAGGCTGCCAAGGGGTTCACTTTTACCTTTTGGGGAATAGTATTAGCTGAGAGAAGGGTAGTAGATTCTATTCGTGTGAAAGGAGGGATAGGGATGGAGAAGGTAGTGGGAGTCACCTTCGTGTGCAACATCTGCGGTGAGAAGCACAAGGAAGAGGTAAACGCCGAGAAGCTCTCGGAGTGGGCCAAAAGCTCGGTTCAGCCCATATTCGTGTGTCCCAACTGCGGAGAAGACGGCCTGGTGCACATAAACAACACACACATCAAGGTGATCGCAAAGTACCTCGACCTCTACAACTCCTTGGTTGAGGCGTTGAACATAGAGCTGGAGAAGCTAAGTCGCCACGGCGTCTGGATGGAGATAGAGAAGAAAGAGGCGTGAGCATGTGAAGCGTAAGGCGTGAGGAGTGAAGTGAAGGCGGCCCTTTCGGGCCGCCTTTTTGAGTTCAGGGTGGCGTGTAAACCCTTCTCTACACCCCCAGCGCCCCTTTGAGGTTTTCGTTCAGCTGCTTGGCCCCCTCCTGCAGAGAGACGCCTTTGAGGCGGCAAAGGGCAACGAAGGTGGCAACAACGTAGGCTGGCTCGTTTCTCTTCCCTCTCACGGGCTGGGGTGAGAGAAAGGGGGCATCGGTCTCCACAAGAAGGCGTTGCAGGGGAATCCTTGCAACGGAACGCCTAAGCAGCTCTGCCTTGGGATAGGTGAGGGGCCCCGCCACGGAGATGTAGAAGCCAAGGTCGAGGTAGAAGAGTGCATCCTCGGGGTACCCGGAGAAACAGTGGATTATCCCCCCAACCTCCTCTGCCCTGTGCTTCTTCATCAACTCCTTCAATCGAGGATGGGCGTCCCTGCAGTGAATCACCACGGGTTTGCCTAGCCTGCGTGCCAGATCGAGCTGGCCTACGAAGTGTCTCTCCTGATCCTCTCGCGGAGAGAGGTTACGGTAGAAGTCGAGGCCTATCTCCCCGATGGCAACAACCTCCCCACCGAGGGCAAGGGCCTCCAGTTTCCTGTAGTGAGACCCGTCCATCTCTCCCACGTCGTGTGGATGTACTCCCACCGTGGCAAACACCCCCGGGCAATTCCGTGCAAGTTCCACCGCCCTTTGGCTGTCTTCGCAGTCTATGCCTATGGTGACCATACGAGACACCCCGTACTTCCGGGCACGGGCAACCACCTCGTCCAGGTCGTCACGGTAGTGGTCACCGAAGTGAAGGTGACAGTGGCTGTCAAAGATGGTCACCCCCGGGGGTAACGGCTCTATGGGCACCCTCTTGTGGCTCAATGTACCTCGGTTCCCGGGGGCACGTCGTCGGGTATCACCGGGAGTCGCACCCCCTCTTTGGTGACCGCCGCTATAAGCATTCCACGGGACTCAATGCCCATGAGCCTTGCGGGTTTCAGGTTTGCCACCACGATCACCCTCTTGCCCACCAGCTCTTCTGGGGGATAGTCCCTTCCTATCCCAGCAACTATGGTGCGTTTCTCGGTGCCAATGTCTATCTCCAGCTTCACCAGCTTGTCAGACTTTGGAACCCTCTCTGCCTTTTCGATAACCGCCACCACCAGTTTCACCTGGGAAAAGGTGGAGATGTCTATCAGTCCCTCCTTTGCGGCCTTCTTGGCATCCTTCTCGGCGGCCTTCTTCTCCTTCTTCTCCTCCTTGGCCTCTTCCTTCTCGGATTTGGCAAGCATCTTCTCCACCTTGGCCACCATCTTCTCCTCGTCTATTCTGGGGAAGAGGGGATCGCCCTTCTTCACCTTCTGGCCAGGGGGAAGGCCTCCCCAGGCGGTGTCGTCCACCCGCCGCTCGAGCACGGAGCCCTCCATCCCAAGCTGACTCCACATCTCCTGGGCCTTGTTGGGCATGAAGGGGGTGATGAGGAGGGCTATGATCCTGCAACCCTCGAGCATGGTGTAGATAGTGTTTCTCAGCTCTTCCTCTCTCTTCTCCTTGGCCAGTGCCCAGGGGGCCTTGGTGTCGATGTACTTGTTCAGCGACTTCACCAGATCCCATATGCGCTCGAGGCTCTTCTTGAACTCCTGGGCGTCCATCAGCTCCACAACGTCGGCAACAACGGCGCTGGCAAGGGAAGATATATCTTGATCCACGGCGGTTGGCCTGGGGATCTCACCCTTGAAGTACTTCAACTCCATGGAGAGGGAACGGTAGAAGAGGTTGCCAAGGTCGTTGGCCAAATCCCCGTTCACCCTGTGGGCCATGGCCCGGTGAGAGAAGTCGCCGTCAAAACCAAAGCTCACCTCGCGAAGCAGGAAGTACCTAAGGGCATCTGCACCGTAGAGGTCTATCAGCAGGTGTGGATCCACCACATTGCGCAGGGACTTGGACATTTTGCGTCCCTCCACGGTCCACCACCCGTGGGCAAACACCCTCTTGGGCAAGGGAACTCCCGCCGCCATGAGGAAGGCAGGCCAGAAGACCGCGTGGAACCTGAGGATGTCTTTGCCTATGAAGTGTACGTCTGCCGGCCAGAACCGGTCGCACCTTTCTTGGTTCCACCCGTACCCCAAACCGGAGAGGTAGTTGAACAACGCGTCGAACCACACGTAGATCACGTGTTTGGGATCACCGGGCACGGGAATGCCCCAAGAGAAGTTGGTGCGGCTTATGCTTATGTCGTTGAGCCCCATTCCAACAAAAGAGACTATCTCGTTCATTCTGCTCTGGGGCCGCACGAAGTCGGGATTCTCTTGGTAGAACTTGAGTAGGGGCTCCTGGTACTTTGAGAGCCTGAAGAAGTAGCTTGGCTCTTTCAGCCTCTCCGTGGGTCTTCCACAATCGGGACAGGCGTTGCCCTCTCCCAGCTCATCCTCGAGCCAGTATGTTTCACAGGGAGTGCAGTACCACCCCTCGTACTCTCCCAGATAGATGTCCCCCTTCTCGAGAAGGCGAGAGAAGAACTCCTGCACCACCCTTGCGTGGTAGTCGTCGGTGGTACGAACGAAGTGGTCGTTGGTGATGTCTAACCTCTTCCAAAGCTCTTGAAACCGCTTCACCATCTCGTCTGCCAGGCTCTTGGGGGTTCTTCCCTTCTCCTTGGCAGCCTTCTCCACCTTCTGGCCG
>CAZMTB010000154.1:0-4720 GCA_964569095.1 uncultured Aquificales bacterium | reverse complement strand
CTCCTTCCCTCGACGCTTATGCCCCAAAGCTGGGGTGGGAGGATTCGAACCTCCGAATAACGGATCCAAAGTCCGCCGCCTTGCCAGCTTGGCTACACCCCATCGCCTATCCACCTTACGGACCACGCAGAGAAACCCCTCTGCTCTGCCCACAGACGGGCACTCTCCCTCGCCTCCTCCCCCTCGAAGACACCAAAGAGGGAGGAACCACTACCGCTCATCGCTGCAAAGACCGCTCCCCTGGCCCTCAACTCTTCAACAACCTCTCTCAACACCGGGTGCTTGTCGAACACCACCGGCTCAAAGTCGTTGCGAGCCGAGCGGGCCAAGGCGTTCAGGTCTCCCCCCTTGCAGGAGAGCGCTGCGATATTAGTGATGGTCCTATCCAGTGTCAAGCGAGGATTTATAGCCCCATAGGCCCACGATGTGCTCACCTCTACCCCTGGATAGACCACCAGAGGGTACCCACCCAGCCCGTTGGGAAAAGGAGAGACCCTCTCTCCCCTCCCAGAGACCACCGCCGCAGAGGGAACGAAGAAGAACGGCACGTCCGACCCTATCATGGAACCCAGCCCGGAGAGTTCCTCCGTGGAGAGTTCCAGGTCCCACAGGCGGTTCAGGGCAACGAGGGCGGTGGCCGCATCGCTGCTTCCCCCGCCCAGGCCCGCTCCCCAGGGAATGTGCTTATGGATGTGTATCTTCACCCCCGGACAACGAGAGGGAAACCGTTCCAGAAGCAGAAGGGCCGTTCTGAAGACGGTGTTTCTCTCGTCACAGGGGAGGGCCGGATCCGAAGACGAAACCTCGATGGTACCCTCTGGGGCAAGGGAGAAGTGGAGCCAGTCGCATAGGGAGATCTTTGCCATCACGGTGCTTATCTCGTGGAACCCGTCGTCCCTCTTAGGACCCACGAGGAGTGAGAGGTTAAGCTTGGCATAGGCGGGGAGACGCAACGGTATCCCCGGTGAACAACCCATGGACTTTGCCTCGGTGCACGAATTCAAAATGGCGGGGCCGATGGGACTTGAACCCACGACCTCTGGCGTGACAGGCCAGCGTTCTAACCGTGCTGAACTACGACCCCGCTTCTCACCCTTTGGTAGGCGGAACAGGATTTGAACCTGCGACCCCCGGTTTGTAAGACCGGTGCTCTCCCCCTGAGCTATCCGCCTTCGCTCAGCGGATTGTTGTAGTAGGCGCGAGAGTGTTGGTTGTCAACCCCCGTAATGGAGAAAAGTTGAAAGCCGAGAATACGGCTTGACTCACCCACAACCAGAGCCTATATACCGGGTTTGGAGTGAAGAGGGCGGCATAGCCAAGTGGTAAGGCAGAGGACTGCAAATCCTTCATTCCCCGGTTCGAATCCGGGTGCCGCCTCCAAAAAGTCCTTCCTACCTTGTATTACAACGCGAAGGTATCTATAAACCCATCCACTCAACGGAAAGTACCGGGACCAAGGGGGTTTCATGTACGGAATCGTAGCGGCAATAGTGCTTTTGGGTGCCCTCATATTCGTTCACGAATTGGGGCACTTTCTGGCGGCCAGGCGGCTGGGGGTGAGGGTTACGAGGTTCTCCTTAGGCTTCGGGCCCAAGGTGGCAGGCGTCCAGAGGGGAGAGACGGAGTACGTGTTGTCTGCCATCCCCCTTGGAGGGTACGTGAAGATGGTGGGAGAGGACATCTTCGAAGAGGAAGAGCTCTCTGAAGAGGAGAAGAGGGTGGCCTTTTCGCACAAGCCCGTCTGGGTACGGGCGGTGATCGTGGCCGCTGGACCCTTCTTCAACCTCCTCTTTGCGGCGGTGGTACTCTCCATCGTCTACCTTTGGGGCACACCCGTTCTCGACCCCGTGGTGGGAAGCGTGATGGAGAACACCCCTGCTGCCACGGCGGGGATCCAAAAAGGGGACCGCATACTGGCCATAAACGGAAAGGCAATAGAGTCTTGGGACCAGCTCTCCTCCATGGTCCACCGCTCTGCGGGAAAGAGGATCGTTCTCAGGCTGAAGCGAGGGGAGAAGATTGTGGAGGTCTCCCTGGTGCCAGAAGAGAAGGAGATAACCACCCCCTTAGGGAAGAGGGTGAAGGTGGGAATGATGGGGGTGGTCGCAGCAGGCACCTACCACATCAAGAGGTCAAACCCGCTGATGGCGGTCTTCTTGGGGGTGAAGAAGACCCTGGAGATGATCCTGCTAACCCTCATCGGCCTGGTGAAACTGATACAACGGGTGGTGCCGTGGAAGAGCGTGGGGGGTCCCATACTCATCTTCCAGATGGCAAAACAGCAGGCCCAGGCCGGCATGCTCGCCATGCTCTCCTTTGCCGCCTTCATCAGCGTGAACCTCGGAATAATCAACCTGTTTCCCATTCCCGTTCTCGACGGGGGACACCTGCTCTTCCTAGGAGTGGAGAAGGTGATGGGCAGGCCACCTCGCCCCAAGACCGTGGAGATGGCCCAGAAGGCGGGAATCTTCGTCCTGGTCACCCTGATGCTCCTGGCCTGCTACAACGACATCCTGAGAATACTGGGCAAGCACGGATAGGCAGGGATTAGAGAGAGCAGGCACCAGGCAGAGAGCGAAGGGATTCCCCCCACCTTCCGTATTGGGAGAATCCCTCCTGTTTTTAAGGAGGAGAAGATATTATAGAGATCAGCTGCCGCTGTTCACCCTGCCGCCCTTGGTGTCTCCCTCCTTGTAGGGAACGGGGATGTATTGAACCGAGGGTCTCGCCTGAACCGGCTGCTCGTAGAGGTCCATCAGGTCGTAGATCTCAGGGGGCACCTCGGTACTAACCTTGAGACCCAGCTCCTCGAGGTCTTCCTTGAAGAGGGGGTAGTCGTGGGTCCAGCGGCCCTGGGAGAGCTCCTCGGCTATGCGCTCCGCCTTCTCCCTCTCCATTCCCTTGTTCTCGAGTATCTGTAGCACCTTCTTCTTCACCTGTTGCAGGGCCTTCTCGGAGACATCGGCCATTATCAAGGTCTTGTCGTCGAGCTCGTCCCTGGACTTCTCCCTGGCCACCTTCACGATGGAGGCCGCGGGAAACCCGCCAAGTTGGGGATCCACGGGACCCAGAACCGCGTTGGGATCCATGATTATCTCGTCCGCCGCCAGGGCGATAAAGGTGCCTCCTGACATGGCGAAGTGCGGAACGATAACCGTCACCTTACCCTTGTGCCTGCCAAGGGCAGTGGCGATCTGCTCTGCCGCCAGCACCAATCCCCCTGGCGTGTGCATCACTATGTCTATGGGCATGTCGTCGGGGGTGAGCCTGATGGCCCTCAAAACCCTCTCCGAATCCTCTATGTTTATGTACTTCATGAAGGGTATTCCCAAGAACGAGAACCCCTCCTGCCGGTGAATTATGCTGATGAGTCTCGATCCCCTATCCTTCTCTATCTTCCTCATCACCTTCATCCTCGCGGCCTCAAGCATTCTCTGCTTCATCCACGGGGTGAAGGAGAAGAGGATCAGCAACATCCAGAAGAAATCGAAGAAGCTCGGTGAGTAGTGCATGCGTACCTCCTATCTTCCCAATATTCGGGCAACGCCCTACCGCCTAAACTAAACTCCACGGCCACCCCCTGCAAGTGCCGCGAAGAGATTGAAAGTGCCCTGCCCTTGCCAAAGGGTGGTTCCTTGGTCAATAAAAGGCTTGTCTGAACATGCGAATTGCAGATTGCAGGAGGTCACGTCATGGCAGGGCACTCCAAGTGGGCCAACATCAGGTTCAAGAAGTCCAAGGAAGACGCAAAGCGGGGCAAGATATTCACCAAACTCGCCAGGGAGATCATCGTGGCTGCCAGGGAAGGTGGAGGAGACCCCGGTGCAAATCCCCGCCTTCGCTCCGCAATAGCCGCGGCAAAGGCCGCCAACATGCCCAAGGAGAACATAGAGAGGGCAATAAAGAGGGGTACGGGAGAACTCCCCGGCGTGACATACGAAGAGATAACCTACGAGGGCTACGGGCCCGGCGGAGCAGCGGTGATGGTGGAAGTGATCACCGACAACCGGAACCGCACCGTCTCGGAGGTGAGGCACATCTTCTCAAAGTACGGGGGCAACCTGGGGGAGACGGGTTGCGTCTCTTGGGTGTTCCAGCAGAGGGGACTGGTGGAGATAGAGCCGGAAGGGCGCGACGAGGACACCCTGATGCAGCTCGCCCTCGAGAGCGGCGCAGAGGACATGGAGATAGACCAGGGAATGGTCATCTTCTACACGGAACCCTCGGAGCTGGAGGCGGTGAAGGGCTACCTGGAGAACGAGGGGATAAAGGTGAACAGGGCCGAGATCACCCGGATACCCTCCAACCAGGTGGAGGTCACCGGAAGCAAGGCCGAAAGCCTCTTGAAGATGCTGAACGCCCTGGAGGCCCTGGACGAGGTGCAGAACACCTACTCCAACTTCGACATCCCCGACAGCGAGATGGAGAGGCTGGGACAGCTTGCATGAGGATAATGGGCATAGATCCAGGCTCGCTCTGCATGGGTTACGGAATAATAGACGAGAACGAGAGGGCCCTGGGGTGGGGGAGGGTGAAGGTTTCGGGAAGGCTGCCCCTGGCAGAGAGGGCAGCAAGGTTCTTCTCGGCGGTGGGGGAGTTGGTGGAGAAGGAAGGGGTGGAGGTGGTGGCAATCGAGGAGGTCTTCTACGGGAAAGACGTTAAGGCCCTGCTAAAGCTGGCACACTGCAGGGGAGCGGTGATGGCCTCCCTGGCCCTTCAC
>CAZMTB010000153.1:0-7971 GCA_964569095.1 uncultured Aquificales bacterium | reverse complement strand
GTGGTTTCGAAGATAGAGAATGCTGCAAGGGTAGACAGGGAGGTGATCAAGCGCTACGCAAACACCGATCTAATAGACAAACCTAACCCTCTATCTTTTGAGGGAGATTCCGGTTTCGTGGTGGGCATTGGCGCGGGTACGGGGGGCGTGTGGCTTGTCACCCTCATTCTTAACCAGTTGCCCTCAAACGCCCCTGGAGTGGTGGTGGAGATTCCCATGCCCAAAGAGCTTCCCAGGGCCTTTGCCGAGTATTTGAACGGGATAAGTGAGATGGAGGTGAAAGAGGCCCAGGAGGGGGATGCCGTGATGCCAGGGGTTGCCTTGGTGGCTCCTTCGGGGGTTCACACCACGGTGGAGCTGGATTCTGAGGGGAATCCTGTGGTTCGCCTGAGAGAGGGCCCTTGCCTTCATTGTTACTGCTGTCCCTCGGCAGACGTGCTCTTCAACTCCTTGGCCAATAATCTTAGAGAGAAAGCGATAGGAGTGCTGCTCTCCGGAGGGCTTTCTGACGGCGCCATGGGTCTTGCCAGGATGAAGAAGGCAGGGGCGAAGACCATTGTACAAGCCAAGGAGGGATGTCCCCTGTTTGAGATGCCCGAGCACGCCATAGCCATGGGTGCTGCGGAGATGGGCGTTCTTCCCGATAAGCTGGCAGAGACCATTCTGGAGCAGGCAAGGTAGTAGTTGTCCCTATTCTCTGAGGAACAAGAAAAGAGGTACCGCTGCCTTCTGGGCGAGGAGTTTGAGCAATTTGAAGAGGCGTGTCGTCGGCCCTTGCCCACGGTGGTTAGGTGCAACACGCTTAAAGTTGAGCCTGAGGATGCCCTCTCCATTCTGGAAGGCGAGGGTTTTCAGCTTGCTCCTGTACCATGGTGTTCCTACGCGGCGAGGGTGGTTTCTGGTCCCCTCTCCACCTTAGGGAACACCTTGGCCCATTTTGCGGGGGTGATTTACCTCCAGGAGGGGGTCTCCCTCCTGCCCGTCCTTGCCTTGGGTCCCCAGCCTGGTGAGACTCTTCTGGATCTGGCGGCGGCGCCGGGGTCGAAGACCACTCAGGCTGCCCAGGAGATGGGTGATGCAGGGGCCATAGTTGCCAACGATGTTAGCGCCGAGAGGCTGAAAGCCCTTGCCTACCATCTGGAACGCCTGGGGATATCGAGCGTAACCGTAACGCAGATGGACGGCAGGCGCTTTGGGCGATTGACCCCAAACGCCTTTCAGAAGGTGATTGCCGATTGTCCCTGTAGCGGAGAAGGTACAGTGCGTAAGGACTCAAGGGCGGTTCAGGAACCCAGCTCCCGGGCCCGTAAGCGCCTCGTGGAGACCCAGAAGGCGCTCTTGGTTTCTGCCTACAAGGCCGCGGTTCCAGGTGGGCGTATCCTCTACTCCACGTGTACCCTCGCCCCAGAGGAGAACGAGGGGGTGGTTTCGTACCTTCTGGATAACTACCGTTGCACTACCTTGCCCATAGAGATTCCCGGGCTCGTGGCGAGCCGCGGTGTGGAGGGATGGGAAGACGAAGAGTTTCACCCACGGGTTGTAAACTCTCTTCGCGTCTATCCCCACCAGAACGACACCGGTGGGTTCTTTCTTGCCTTGCTTGAGAAGGGAATGTGAAAACGGGGGGTAGAAGCCCCCCCCGTTAGTGGCTCTTATTCGTTGGTCTCCTGGGTCCCTGGGGCCTCTGTGACAGGTGCTTCTGACTCCATCGGTGGTGCCTCGGTTACCGCCCCTTGACCCTTTCCCTTCTTCAGCATGGCCCTCTCTTCCGGACTGAGGTATCTCTCCTTCACCCTTGCCGCCTTGCCCCGGCGCTCCCTCAGATAGTAGAGCTTGGCCCTGCGCACCTTTCCGTAGCGCAGCACGTTCACCTTCTCCAACCTCGGTGAGTAGAGTGGAAAGGTTCTCTCAACCGCAACTGCTCCAGAGATCCTTCTCACGGTGAAGGTCTTACGGTGCCTTGCCCCCTGAATCTTGATGACGGTGCCCTCGAAGGGTTGCACCCTCTCTTTGTCCCCCTCGCGTATTCTGAAGAAGACACGCACGGTGTCTCCAACCGAGAACTTGGGCACCTCTTTGATGTATCTCTCTTCGATGAGGTTGAGTATCTGCTGGCTCATCTTCTTCTACCCCCTTTATCTATCTCTTCCAGCAACCACCCTGTCCAAGATGATGGCTGCGGCGCACCTCACCGACAGGTGGTTGTACGAATCCACGCCTTCTATCGGAGGAAGCCGGTAATGGCAACCCCTCAAAAGCCTCTCTGCTATACCCCAACCGGTTCCCAATAGGAACAGAGGAAACGCTCCTTCTCTCCACACCATTTGGTGAGCCTTCTCCCAGGATAGGGTTGGAGGAGTATCACCCGATTTTGCAGAGGTGGCTACCAGAGCCACCTCCTCTATGCCTTCGCTTTCTACAAGTTCGTTCAGGGTGGATGCAACCCTTACCATTTCGAGGGCCTCAAATCTGGTTGGGTTGTATCTGCTGCCAAAGCCCGTTCTCCAGTGATCCACGATACGCCTTATCATCTCCTGCTGGGCCCGTATGGGCGTAACCATGGCCACGAACCTGCCCCCGTAGGTCTTTACCAGACGGGAGAGGTCGTGAATGTCCAGATTGGTGATGGAGGCCACGATCTCTCTGCCGTTCTTGTCGTAAACGGGATGATGTACTACTGCCAGTGCGAAGTTGGGAGATCTCACGGCTCCTGGACCACCTTTGTTAGGACCTTTACGTCCTCTCCTCCCAGAGGAGCGGTCTTCAGTAAATCGGGTCTTCTCTGCCAGGTTACCCGTAGCTGCTGTTCCCTCCTCCATCGGGAGATCTCAGCGTGGTTTCCCGAGAGGAGAACGGGAGGCACCTCCTCGTCCCCGAGCTTGGCGGGACGGGTGTAGTGGGGATACTCCAACAGACCGTCTGAGAAACTCTCTTCTTGCAGAGACTCTTCTCGACCCACCACCTGGGGTATCAACCTGCATACCGCGTCTACCATTACCATGGCGGCGAGCTCTCCACCACTCAATACGAAGTCTCCCAATGAGACCAGGCCGTCGACGTGGTTCTCCACCCTTGAATCTATCCCTTCGTACCTGCCGCACACCAGGGTGAATCCATCCAACCTCGACCACTCTTCCGCGGTCCTTTGGGTGAAGGGCCTCCCTTTGGGAGAGAGAAGGAAGACAGGGGTTCTTGGCATCTCTCTTCTTGCCTTCTCCATGGCCTTCAAGAGGGGTTCAGGCTTCATCACCATTCCTGCGCCTCCCCCGAAGGGGGTGTCGTCCACAGTACGGTGTGGATCGCGGGTGAAGTCCCGTGGGTCTATTGCAGAGATGCTGAGAATGTTCTTCTCTTGGGCTATTCGAAGTATGCCGAAAGAGGCCAGCTCTACCACCTGGGGAAATATGGTTATGAGCACTATTCTCACCACAGACCCTCCAGGTAGCGGACGGTGATCCTCTTTCTCTCCCTGTCTATCTCGAGGATGAACTCTTTGACCGCTGGTATCAGGGCCTCTTCTCCTGACGGCCTCTCTACCACGTAGACATCGTGACCACCCGTCTCCAATATCTCCTTCAGCCTTCCCACGATCTCTCCGGAGTCGGACACCACCTCCATGCCCACCAGCTGAAACCAGTAGTACTCTCCCTCTTCCAAGGGAGGCAGGGCTTCTTCGCTGACGAGGAAGAGTCCCCCTTTCAGTTCTTCCGCCTCTTCTCTCTGGCCGATTTCGTTGAGATGCACAACGGTGAATCTGCCCTCCTCCCTCCAGTGCCGCACCGAGAACCGCCGCTCCTTGCCACCCTTCTTCCAGAGTAGACTCTTTGGAAAGCCCTTTGGAGAGTCTGAAAACGATAGGTAGGGGGAGAACTTCACTGCCCCCCTCACTCCCTTGGCACCTCTAACCAGCCCGATGGCTATATCTTCCTTCTCCCTTCCCATTGGTTCCAAAAGAAAAAGGAGGGGTTAACCCCTCCTTGGTAGTCTTTCCCTTGCTCCGAACCGTTACTCCAAGATCTCCAGCATGGCCCTCTTTGAATCCTTGATGGCTGCTGCCGCAAGGATGGTTCTCATTGCCCTTGCGGTTCTACCCTCTCGACCAATCACCTTGCCGAGGTCCTCGGGGGCCACCCTGAGCTCAATCACGGTGGTCTTTTCTCCCTCCACCTCTTTCACGTCCACGCTCTCGGGATGATCAACCAGATGCTCTGCCATCGCCCTGACAAGTTGCTCCAAACTCATAACGATACACCTCCGCTGAACGGTTCTACTTCACGCTGTCACAAACCTGCCACCTTCAAGATGTTCTTGGCTTGAGGGGTCGGCTGGGCGCCCTTGGATATCCATTCTTTGGCCTTCTCGATGTCAACCTTGATCTCTGGAGGCTCCATAATTGGGTTGTAGTATCCCAGGATCTCCAGGGTCTTTCCCGATCTCTTCTCCCTGCTGTCGGTCACCACTACCCTGTAGAAGGGTCTCTTTTTGGCGCCCATCCTCATCAGTCTGATCTTAACCAATTCCTTTTCACCTCCCTTAGGTTGTTCTATCCTCCAAACATGCCCATCAGGTCATCTCCAAAGGGGAGTCCCTTCATAAGGCCTTTCTTCTTTCCCCGTTTCCCCTTCTTCAAACCCTTCATCATCTTTACCATCTGGGCGTGCTGTTTCAATACCCTATTCACCATCTGTACGGAAGTGCCCGAGCCCTTTGCAATGCGCCTCTTTCTGCTTCCCGTAATGATGGAGGGTTTCATTCTCTCTTGGGGAGTCATGGAGAGTATCACCGCCTCCATGTGGGCCAGTTCCTTCTCGTTGAACTGGGCATTTCCTACCATGCCCTTCAGATTGCCCATGCCGGGGATCATCTCGAGGATGTTCTCCATGGAGCCCATCTTTCTCAAGCCTTCTATCTGTTTTCTCAGGTCCTCCAGGGTGATGGTGCCCTCCAGCATGCGCTTCTGCATCTTCTCCGCTTCTTGGGCATCAAAGGCCTTTTCGGCCTTCTCTATGAGGGTTAGCATATCCCCCATACCCAGAATCCTGGAGGCAAGCCTGTCTGGATAGAAGGGCTCCAACTGGTCTATCTTCTCTCCAACTCCAACGAACTTTATGTTCTTTCCGGTTATTCCCTTGATGGAGAGGGCTGCTCCCCCACGGGCATCTCCGTCCATCTTGGTGAGCACCACGCCGGTCACTCCTATCCTCTCATCGAAGCTTTTGGCTACATTGGCCACGTCTTGACCGGCCATGGCGTCTGCCACGAAGAGTATCTCATGGGGGGCAACGGCCTTTCTGATCTGGTTGAGCTCCTCCATGAGGGGCTCGTCTATGTGGAGCCGACCTGCGGTATCTATGATAACCACGTCTCTCAGATTTCCCCTTGCCTCTTTCAGGGCTTCCCGGGCGATGTCTACAGGGTGTTTCTCGTCCCCAGACACCACAGGGACACCTATGCTTGAGCCCAGTTGTTTCAGCTGCTCGATGGCGGCGGGGCGGTAGACGTCCGCCGCCACGAGAAGGGGACTTTTACCCTTGTTTTTGAGCAGTCTCGCCAGCTTTGCAGCGGTGGTGGTTTTACCTGAACCCTGGAGACCCACCATCATGATCACCGTTGGAGGGGTGGGTGCAAAGTCTATGCCCTTCGACTCGTCTCCCAGCATCTCCTGGAGCTGAGCGGCAACGCTTTTGATTACCTCCTGGGTAGGGGTTAAACCTCCGCTTACCTGGGCCCCTACCAGACGCTGGCGCACCTGATCAACGAACTTGCGCACCACCTGGAGGTTTACGTCTGCCTCCAGAAGGGCTATCCGGATCTCCCTTAAGGCCTCTTCTACATCCTTTTCGGTGAGCCTGTTGCGGCGGCCCACCTTTCCCATTATGCCTTGAATCTTGGACGAGAGTGCGTCAAGCACCGTTTAATCTCCCCTTTGCGCCTAAACGAGGTGGAGCCTCTCTACCAGGGGCGTAGGCGATAGGTCAAGATGAAAAATCGCTGTTGCAATGAAGAAGATTGGGATTTAGAGGTTGAAGGCCACCTGAGGGTGAGACCGGTGAAGAGAGGAACCGAATGAGACGATACGCGAGCCTCTTTCTGCTGTGGTCCTTTGGAGTCTTGCTTGTGACGGGTGTCGTTCTCTACCTAATGCCCCACGGCAGGGTAGCCTACTGGACGGGGTGGAGGCTCTGGGGCCTTGACAAGGACCAGTGGACAGCTCTTCACCTCACCTTTGGGGTGATGATGCTGGTCTCGGGTTCTCTCCACCTCTGGCTAAACTGGGGAACTGTGAAGAGGTATTTGGGGACCGCTGGTAAACTGTTCATCTCCAGAGAGGGCTTGGTGTCCCTATTGATCTCGGCGGGTCTTGTCTTTGCGTCGGTCTGCAATTTGCCGCCCTCGAGCACCTTGGTTGGAGTAGGGGAGAGGCTGAAAGAGAGTTGGCCAAGGCCGGTGGTTAAACCCCCTCTTCCCCACGCGGAGCGGCTTTCGCTGAAGAGGATATGTCTCAGGGCCGGTGTGGATCCCCAGGTTGTGGCTGCCCTTCTCGCTTCCCAGGGCATGAGGGGGATCGATCTGGATAGATCGTTGAAGAACCTTGCAGAAGAGAACCACACCTCCCCGGCGGAGATCTACAGGATGATATTGATGGTTGGTGAGAAGGCAAACCCTGGGAAGTCCGTAGAGCGCCAGGGGAAGAGATGAAGTCTAGCGGCTGGATCTTCTACCTGGTATCTCTGGTGCTTCACCTGGTCTTCCTAACGGTGGTCTTCTCCCTTCCAAGGGGAGAGGGCATCTCCCTTGAGGAGGGGGCGAAGGGGATCTGCTACGTGAAGCTGGTGGAGGTCACTCCTCCGTCTGTCCCTCATGGGCCATCTTCTGCTCAAGATCCCCGCCTTAAGCGATCTGCCCAGCGGCCTTCTGGGCTCTGCATGGTGGAGAGGTCCGGCAAGGTGAAGGTCTCCCGCAAGAGCAGTTCTAAAGAGAAAGAGGATCGGGAAAAGGTTAAAAGGGAGAGCGTTGCCTCCCTCTCTCCCTCGCTGAAGAAAGGGTTGCTCAGACCCAATGCACCTACCTTCTCCAAAAGGGGAATTGCGAGAAGAGGGGGGGAGAGAGAGGTGAAAGGCCCGGAATCTAAGATTCCCGCTGAAAACGGTGTGCGTGCAGGGAACGAGGATTCTTCCCCGTCCAAAGTCGGGGAAAAGGCAGAGGAAGTTGCTTCTGCCGTCTCTCCTGTGCGTATTGCCAGGAAATCCCAGGAAGTGGTCCCTCCTCACCACCCCTCTCTCTCGGCTTTCCGCGGGTCTTTGGGAGAGAGGGGGACGCGTTCTGGGGGTTTGGTAGTGTTGCCCCAGGTTAGCTACAAGGTGAAACCCTCCTATCCACACGTAGCCAAGCGCATGGGATACCAGGGCAGGGTTGTGGTGAGGCTTTTGGTTTCTGCCTCTGGACGGGTAGAACAAGTGAAGATCGTGAGGTCTTCTGGGTACAGAGTTCTGGACAAGGCGGCTGTGAAGGCACTGAAGAGGTGGAGGTTTGCCCCTGCTCGTAAGGGGGGGAGAGTGGTGCCCTGGTGGGTTGAGGTTCCTGTGGTCTTCAACCTGGAGAGGGGTTGACGGTAGGTTTGGCGGGATTTAAAAAGCTCCCGTTCTTTGAAAAGATGTAGAGATTTTACACCCCTGGGTGGACGGGAAGACCGGTGAGAGTCCGGCGCGGGCCCGCCACTGTGACCGGGGACGAAAGCCACGTTTGCCACTGGAGGCCTTAGGCCTCTGGGAAGGGTGGTTAGTAGAACGATCCGGAAGCCAGGAGACCGGCCCAGGGTGTCCTCTACGAGCAAGGCCCTCGAGGATTGGGGCAAGAGGAAGGTACAGGGTATGCAAAAACCCCGGTTCTCACGCGAGGCCGGGGTTTTTCTTTTACAGAAACCCGATGGCGGCTAAGGAGGTAATAGGCGTGAAGAGAGCGGCGTGGATG
>CAZMTB010000152.1:0-3621 GCA_964569095.1 uncultured Aquificales bacterium | reverse complement strand
ACCTTGTGGTCACTGATATTGAGTCAGGTACCACCCTGCATTACCTTATTACAGGCAATTCTCTGCGCATCCCGGTCACCGTGGAGTCCAAGGGAACCCTGGTGCTCCAAGTGCGGCAGGAGAACGCCCAACCTACATCAGGTACTCCCACAGTGAAGATCACCCCGCCAACTCAGAGCTTCTCCACGGATAACCAGACACCCTTCACCTTGGTGTTCACCATAGAGCATCCCCGCTTGCTAACCGATCTGGCAGACTTCAGGTTCATCTTCTGTGGCATAGACATCACCGAACCTCTGGTGGCATGCCTGGACCCCTACATCACCGACGTCGAGGATACGAAGCTGGTGGTGGAGATACCGGGAATGCTACTTCCACCAGGGTTTTGGACGATCGAGATCGTAGCCAAGGACGCAGAGGGTCACGTGGGATGCGACAAGGTAAGCTATTCGGTTAGTAACGGAGAAACAGAAGGAACGGCTGCACTAACCTATCCCCGACTTGGAGCCACGGTATTCTCCGCCATCCCCCACTCAACCAATGCCGCCAAGACCTTGAGCTGGTACGACGTTGTGAACATCCCATCCTTATTCTCCTACGGAGACCTGGGTGGCTACGACCTGGGGGAGCGAAAAGGGATGGGGTCATGGTCAGACACCACCTACGACTTCGGTAGAGGCAGCGCCCCACAGGAGGTGGTGCAACAGGCCAAGCAGCTCAATCCCCACCTGGTGGTTCTCTCCAACAGGAGCATTGAAAAGGTGAGCTCTAACTACTTCAACTACAGCACAAACTGTCCCCAGCGGTGGCTCATGGACAGCCTAAGTCCCCGCTGGTTCGCATACACCCCCCTAATTCCCCTGCAAAACGCAGTGACCAGGGCCAGCGAACTGGTGTTCCGATTCAGGCCAGAAGATATTGCTCCCTGGAAAAGCTGGGGCGTGAAGGGAGGCAAGCAACAGGGGCTCACAGGATGGGCCCCTGCAAACCAGTACAGCTGGTACTACTTGAGCTTCTTCGACAACGCCGCAGGAAGTGGCCGAGGTACCGTGGAGATCATGGCGATCTGGGACATCAACTGGGAGACCGGTGAGGTGACCGTTGCCCTAAAAAAGACGGGGGACGATCGCTACACTCGTACCATCTACGGACGCCCCCAACAGTATCCCGCAGGCAGTCGAGCGGGCATCGTTCCCGATTCATCCATCAACGCAGGTGCTCCCAACTTCCTCATGAACCGGTACTGCGCCGATACGAGTTATCCAGAGTGCAAAGAGCTATCTGTGAACGGCAAAGGGTGGATAGATGCCGCAGCAGACTACGTGATAGACTTCCTGATACCCTCTCGCTACCCTGCCACTGGAACGTGGTTGGTGGACGGCGTCATGATGGACTCAGACTGCGAAATATGGCAGCCCTACAACTTTCCCCTGGGCAACAACGGCAACGACTACCACCTCGACCTCGACTTCGACGGCGAGGTGGACGACATGGCCGAAATAAACGCAAGGCTGCCAGAGGTCTACAAGGCTTACGCAAAGAAGATAAAAGAGGCTGCACAGGCCATGGGACGGAACTTCTACGTGGTCACCAACGGGGCACTGGCGGGGTTTCCTGTAGAGTACCACAACGGAAGAGAGTTTGAGGATTTCAACGGAGGGTTTCAGGACTCATACCAAGAGGCCCTCTTGCAGTACGTTGACATGTTTACACCTGGCAATCTGGACAACCCAGTGATCGCTTTGGTGGTAGAACGCGATCCCACCCTCCACGACACCCAGAACCTCGAAGAGCACCGGCACATAATGGCCCTCACCCTCATGCTGGATGGCTTCTACGACCACACCGGGGAGTTTGCAACGAGAATGAGCTCTCTGGGTTACGCGAGAGAGGAACCCGAAGACTGGTTCGACGAGTTCTCTGTGGACCCAAACGGCTACTCTTCGAAACACCCCAGATACTCCGGCACGAGCCGAGGAGAGTACACCCACTGGCTTGGCCACGCCTTGGGAGCTCTCTACGAAGTACCAGAAGCACCCGGGGTTTACCGAAGGGACTTTGAGCATGGGGTGGCCATCTACAGTCTAACCGGAGGGAGCGTCAGATTCGACGTGCCCCTGCGAAAGATATGCGGGACTGATCCTGGAAACGACGGGACCCTGGTTCGCGAAGTAACCTTGAAGCCGAGAAGCGGAATAATACTGCGCAAAGACGAGAACACAGGAGAATGTACCAAATAAAGGCAGGGGAACCCCTTACAACCCCTTCTCGTACTGCTTTATTATCCTGCTCACCGTGGAGTAATGCACCTCAGCGTAGTCGGCTATCTCTTTCATGGTGTAGCCCTCCTCGCGGTAGGCCTTGTACATCCACTCGCCCCTCGACTCGCAGGTCTTTGCCAGCTCTGGCAAGGGGCGCCTACCTGGATGCCGCTGGGATACGGGAATCTCGGCGTCTCTTCTCTTCTTTCCCTTGATCATGGAGCGCATCTGGGCAATGAAATCGTCGCTGCCTATGAAGGCCTGGTGCCTAACCCTCAAGGGCTCGGCAGGCTTGGCAACGAAGGCCTTGTAGGCCTCCACGGGGTTTGCCTGCTCTCCGAAGGACGAGAGAATCCTCTCGGTGTAGAGCCAGGGCTCCTTCTCCCTCATCCCCGCCGTTGAGCGATAGCTACTCCACAAGTAGTAGGCGGGATCAGAAACCATGCCCACCCTCACCGGATTTGTCACCACGAACTTGCAGACATCCAGCAACCTCTCAGGCTCAACCACGAAGGACTTGTACCTTCCGTGAAATAGGTGTCCTATGCGGCCGTGCCGGGAGTTGAACATCTGGGTGTAAACCCCGTTCAGCTGGCGCATACCCCGAGAGAGGTTGGGCATGGGGGTCTCCACAACCAGGTGGTAGTGGTTCTCCATCAAAACGTAGGCGTGGCACAGCCACTTGAACCGATCAACGACATCGCCCAGAACCTGCAGAAACAGCTCCCGGTCTTCGTCAGAGGTGACTATGGGCAGCCGGGCGTTTCCCCAGGTGGTTATCAGGTAGAGCCCTCCCGCGAACTCTATGCGCAGCGGCCGTGCCATGGTTGGTCTCTACCAGGGCCACCACCACCCGTCAAGACCTGGCACTGGCCTTCTCTTCCGCCGCATCCAAGGGACCCCTGATATTCCAAGGGGCCGGTCCCCTCAGCTTCTTCAGGGCCTTCGCCTCTATCTGGCGTATTCTCTCCCTGGTCACGTGAAACACCTTGCCCACCTCTTCCAAGGTGTGCTCGGCGTTCATGCCTATTCCGAACCTCATCTCGATAACCGTCCTCTCACGGTCGGTGAGCAGGTTCATGGCCTCCTCTATCTGTTCCTTCAGGGTCATGTCGATGGCGGTATCCACAGGAGACTCGATGGACTTGTCCTCCACGAAGTTGCCCAGCTGGCTGTCCTCTTCCTCGCCTATGGGGGTCTCCAAAGAGATGGGCTCCTTGGCGATCTTCAGTATCTTACGCACCTTTTCGGTGGGAATTTCCAGTCTGGCCGCAATCTCCTCGGGGGTGGGCTCCCTACCCAGCTCCTGCACCATCTTTCGAGAGGTCCTAACCAGCTTGTTTATGGTCTCTATCATGTG
>CAZMTB010000151.1:0-8296 GCA_964569095.1 uncultured Aquificales bacterium | reverse complement strand
AGAGGAGGTGAAAGAGGGGTTTCCCACGGTGGTTGCCAGGGCCCTCGCGGCTCCACCCAGGGCCCTGGAGCTGGTGAATCGCCTGGTCGTACCCGGTGGGCAGGTGGTTCTCTACCTGTCCCTTGACGATGCCCGCGTTCTTCAAGGGGAGCGTGGTGGCCAGGTCTTGCAGTACTCCCTCCCGTTCTCGGGCAGGGACCGTGCGCTGTGGGTGAGTTGACGGCGGGTGGTGAACCGCTAACCGGGTACCTGGGAGGGCAGGGTTAGCAGCTTCGCCCCCCGTGCCCTTGCCAGTTTCAGGGCATCGGGCCTCTGTAGCACCTCTCCTTTCTCGTCCACCCGGCGCACCAGCACCGGAGGCACGGTCTCCAGGCCCAGCAGCCTGAATATTAGGTTCATGGTCATCTCCACCCCGGTGAAGAGGTCGTTTCCCCCCGTGCCCCCGGCGGAGATTAGGAGGGCCCTGCCCCCCGGTTCCCTCAGGCTTTCTCCCAGTATATCCCTTCGGGCCCAAAGTGCCTGGCACCGGTCTATTGCCGCCTTGAGCTGGGCAGGCAGCCCGTAGAAGTAAACGGGGGTTGCCACCACGAGCCCCTGGCAGGTCAAGAGGTGGTGGTAGAGTTCTGCCATGTCGTCCTCTATGGGACAGGCTCCCGTCTCTAAGCAGGCCCCGCACGAGTTGCAAGGGGCGATGCTCATGTCTGGTACCACCAGCTTCTCCACCTGGGCCCCTGCGGACTCGGCTCCCGCTATGGCGTGGTCCAGCAGGATCTCCGTGTTGCCCTGCCTCCTGGGGCTTCCGGCAATGGCCAGTATCCTGGGCTTCACCGTTCCTCCTCTCCCCACCAGAGCACCTTGTGCAGCTGGGGCATGAACCTGACCCGGGGGAGTCTCCACCTCTCTGCCCGTCTTAGGAAGGCCTCTGCCGTTTTGCGGGAGGCGTGGAGGTACCCTGCCAACTCTCTGTGGGTGCAGAGGGGCTGGATCACCAGGGGAACCTCCCGGCCCCAGCGGGGATAGGCATGGAGTAGCACTTCCACCTCTGCCCAGTCGTTCTCTTCCCCCACCAGTACCTTCACCTGGTAGGGGCCGTGCCAGAGGTGGTACCTCTGGAGCACCTGGTGGTTTATGCCAGAGGCGCTCATGCTGGGTGGCTTGGGGGATACGGTGACCAGGTGGAACCCTTCTAAGAGCTGCTGGTTCCATAGGGTGCCGTTGGTCTCCAGGTGTAGCCGCTTGGCCTTGCCCAAGAGTTTTACGAGTTGAAGCAGCCTCTTCTCCTGCAGCAGGGGCTCCCCCCCGGTGATCACCACCTCTTCCAGGCTGGAAGAGAGTATCACCTCTGCCACCTCTGCGACGCCGATTCTTCTCCCTCCTTCCCAGGCGTACCTGGTGTCGCAGTACCTGCACCTGAGGTTGCAACCAGAGAGCCTCAGGAAGAGCGCAGGCGTTCCTGCGGCCGTCCCCTCTCCCTGGATGGAGGTGAACCACTCTGACACCTGGAGGTGGTCACCTTTCATGGTGGGTGTCGTTTCCCTGGGGCATGAGGGGAGAGAGGAGCTTTACCGGTAGCTTCAAGGTTCTCTTCACTATTCCAAACACCTCTGAGCCAACGGCGGTGGGAGAGAGGGGTACCACCAAGGGGTCTTCTATGGGGCCCGACACCTGGACGGGAATGGAGAGTATGGAGCCGTGCTTGCCCGTTAGCACGTGCTTCACCACGGTGTTTACAAGGGGTATGTTCTTGAGTATTCGGCTCACCGTTTTCAGCATCCCCACCAGTATGGTGGCGTCTATCTCTCTTCCCCCCTTCTTCAGCTTTCCCGTGGCGACGATCTTGAGGGCGGGGCCGTCTAAGGTCATCTCTTGTATTGGCCAGGTCTCTCCTTCAAACTCTATCTTGACCAGTAGCTTTGAGTAGGGAATTCCCTGCACGGTTAACTTGGGAAGGTTTTTCGCCATGTCCAGGGGGTTCAGTATGTCGAGCAGCTTGGAGGTGAGGCTGAACTTGTGGATGAGTCCCAGCCTCTCTTTGGGGGTGGACTTAACCCTTAGGTATCCGCTCAGGTGGTTCAAGGGTTCCCCGTCCCCTACGTCCCGGGCCTTTATCTCGCCCCACACCCTGAAAGGCCCCTCTATCAGGGGCTCTCTCTTCTCCAGGCCGGGGAATAGGCAGGGGATCACCTTCTCGAACCGTGGCTGTTCCTCTTCGGGCAGCTTCCGTTTTGCTATGTGTAGCTGGTAGGTGCTCTGGCCGTGGTTCTCCACGGGTATCTTCACCCTTCCCGTTATGGGTATGGAGCATATCTCCCCCTTTCTTATGCGTACCTCTACCCCAGACTCTTCCCCAAGGATGCTCAGGGTTCCTGCGAATCCCTTCACCGTGTAGTTTCCGTACTCAACCCGTCCTATCTTGAGGGATACGGTGCCCTCTAAGGATGCCAGGTACCTTGCCAGGGGTGACGGGGTGGGAGCGGTCTTCTCCGCCTCGGGTCCCTCTGCCCTGCCTTCTCCCTTCTCAGCAGCGGCCGGTGGTTCCCCCGCGGCTATTCTCAGCAGAGGTCCCTCCACCATGCCCGAGAGGTGGAGGGGCTGTGATAGGGTGAGGGTTGCGGTGGCGTTCCAGTTGCCTCCCCCGTAGCTGAAGTAGGCGTGGTTCACCTGCAGACCCGTGGGGGTTCCGAGGGCTTGCAGATCTCGGATAAAGTAACCGTTCAACCGGGCGTTCTTCACCTTTAGGTCTCCCTTGAAAGAGGATTTCTTGGGGTTATGGAGGTCTATCGTGGTGTAAAAGTCCCTGCCTACCACGAACCCCCCCGGGGCGAGAAACCCGTGATCGACGAAGACGTTCTCCAGGTCTCGGTAGTTAACCTTTCCCGTGAAACCCACTTCTACCCTCTCCGCGGAGTCGAAGGGCATGGTGACCCTGGCCTTGAAGAGATCGCCCCTTGATGCAATTGAGGCTTCTTTCACGCGGATGCCCCTCTGCGAGGAGCTCAGGTCCACGGTGGCCAGCTCTCCCGAGGGCCACCGTGCCTCTGCCTTCAAGGCGTGATCAGGACCGCCCTTCCACCTCCACTTTCCGGTGGTGTTGAAGGGGGTGTTGAGCCATAGCGGCTTGGGGGCTTGCGAGAGCCTGGCGAGGAATAGGTAGAGGGGTTTGCCCATTTTGCCGGAGTAGGAGACCTCTGCCTCGGTTGGTGTGCCGATGTAGTTCTTCACCCATCCTGAAAGCATCATTCTCGAGCCCCCTCCCGTTGCCGTTACCCTTTCCATGACCAGCCTTTGGCGAGTTAGGGTTAGAAGCCCGCCGTTCAGGGTTACGGGGAAGGGTAGCAGGGTGAAGGTGAAGTTGAGGTTGTGGGGCACCGTTTTAGCAATGAACCTCCACCGCCGGGGGGTGAGGAGCGGCCCTTCAAGGGTGCAGCTCTCGACCTGGAGGTTTCCCTTGGTGGAAGGGAATATGGAGGTGTAAGGGCGTAGCACCGGGTACCGGTTAAGCCAGTACCTCAGCTCCTCCATCTCCAGCGATGCCCTCAGCTCCTTTATCGAGAGGCCGGGGTTGTGGCTGAGGGGGAAGAGGGAGCCGGTTAGGGCCTCCACCTTGGTGTTTCCTATCTTCGCCTTCACCCCCTTCCAGTAGATGGTGCCGTTGTGGAATCCCCCTTCTCCGCCTTCCAGCTCAACGGGGAAGGGTATGGCCTGGTACTTCACTACCCCTTGAAGATCTCTTGTCCTTGCGTCTGCGTGTAGTCTCTCCAGGTAGTCTCCCAAGAAGAGGTGCAGGCTGGCAGAGCCCTTCACCTCCATCCTGTTCAGCTCCTTGATGATGGCCTGGTCGTGGATAACCCGCTTGAGAACAGGCATCAGGTCTTGTAACATGTTGTCTCCGTGTGCCTCTAAGTGGATGTGAAAGGGATGCATGTTGTTCTTCACCTTGAGGGAGAGAAGTGAGAACCCGCAGTTCTCCACGATGGTGGAGGATAGAAAGCGTCCCCCTATGCCCGTACCCGTGAGGGTGGCGTTCTCCATGTGAAGGGTTCCCCTGACCTCTTTCACGGGGAGCTTAACCTTTGGAATCATCACCAGGGCGTTCTCCACCTTGCCGTCTATGGTCAATAGCCGGATGTTTGATATATCGCTGAACCTCTTGCCCTTGAACCCCACTCGCAGGTTCTTGGCGGTTCCCCCGTGTACGACGTCGAAGAGGTTGTGCAGGTAGTGATAGACGGGGGGCACCTGTCTCAACCACTCTCTCAGGGCCCCTAAGTCCAGGGTGGAGGCGTTCACCTCTATCTTTGCCTCTCTCTTTCTCTTGGTCTTGAAGCTGCTTGCGGTGACCCTGAGGACCGCCGGTGGATACTTTAGTCTCACCTCGCTCAGCTCCAGGTTCCAGCCTTCCTTGTACCTCTCCCACTTGCCAGCTGCCTTTGGCAGGGAGACGGTCACCTCTTTTGGGGTATCCTTGGTCTTGAAGGTTAAGGAGGGAATGCTGGTAACTCCCTCTACGGTTATCCGTTCCCCGGTTTTCCTCAAGAGTAGGTTGAGATTTAACATGCCCTTTCTGAACTCCCTGGGAAGGGGTGCCCCCAGCTCCCTAAGCCAGAGGTGGGGTTGCAGGTTGGTCACCTCCAGCTTCACCTGGGCCCTGTTTAGAAAAAGGTCCCCCTCGCCTTTGGACCATATTTCCTCTCCGTGGTTGGTCTGCACCCTCAGCTTAAGCTTCAACCTGTTGTGGTTTAAGGAGGCACTTAGGTTGATGGGAGATAGAACGAGGAAGGGTTTCCGGCGCAGGGATGTGTGGAGAGATACCAGACAATCCCGAAGGGATAGGTTCTTCAAGGGCGGAAGGGCGAACCAGATGGTAGGTATCTTGAAAGACTTCAGGTTTAGTGGCTTATAATGATGGTTTGTCTTCCTGGGTATCACCATCTTAATCCGCGCTTTCTCGAAAGTGAGGGTTGAGAGTAGTAGCTTTCCCTGCAACAGGTAGAGGAGCCGGGGATAGATGTCTATTCTCTTCACCTCCAGTTGTAATTTATCGGGTATGCTGACGTGGCTCTGGCTCACCACCATGTGGGGGGTGGGAAAGATGGCGGCGGTCACGTTGCCCAAGGAGGCCTCTCCCCCGGTGAGCTTCTCGATGGCCTCCTCAGCGCGGTTTCTGATGTGGAACTTCTCTATGGCTCCCGAGAGCAGGATGGGGGAGACCACCATGAAGGCCACTATCAGCAGCCCCACCACGAAGGGCATCACCCATACGAGCCTTATTCTACCCCTTTTCATGAGCCTCGCTTATCACATCCTGTATCGCTTGGAAAACCTGCAGGGGTTCTATCCTCTCCATGCAGTCGTAGTATGTGCACGAGGGTTGGCACCGCTTGCACGGCGGAACCGGTGGGAGTATCACCCTTCGCCCCTTGCCGTGGTATCCCCACCTCTTGGGCGAGCACGCCAGCCTGGGATCGAAGATCTGTACCAGGGGCACCTTCAACGCGGCGGCCATGTGCATGGGTCCCGTGTTGTTTGTGACCACCGCGTCGCAGGCGTGGAGCAGGGCAGCAAGCTCCCTTATGGTGGTGGGAGGGGCCACCGCGAGTCCGGCGGCCTCGGCCTCTCTGGCCAGGTCCTCTTCTCCCTTTCCCCAGAGGAAGATGGGGCGAAGGCCGTTCTTCTTCAGCACGGTTCCCAGTTCCAGGAACCTGGCCAGGGGCCATCGTATCTCGCCTCCGCCACCGCCGTAGAGCCCCACGATCTTTCCGCTTGCCGGGGTGCTCTTCAAGAGGGCAGTGGCCCACCTCTCCTCCTCCTCCAAGAGGAAGAGCTCTGGCTCGCTGGACTTTGCTTCTACTCCCAGAGGGCTTAGAACCTCGAGGTTGTACTCCCACTCGCTCTTCTCGTGCCTCGACCGGTGGATGTGTACCCCGTGGGTGAAGAGGAACCCGTAGGGACGCACGCCGCCTCCCACCCTGAGGGGAATGCCGGCCCTGAACACCGCCCACGACACCCTCCAGGTGGGAAAGAAGAGCACCGCTGCGTCGAACCTCTCGTCCTTGAGTCTCTCTGTTGTCCGTCGAGGTTCTCTCGCGTTCCAGTGGATCACCCCTTCGATGTGGGGGTTGTGGTTGAGAACGGGAGAGGCGTAGGGGCTTGCCAGCACCCACAGCTCTGATTCTGGCATGGCCCTTTTCAATGCCTTTACGGCGGGAGTGATCAGAACCAGGTCCCCAATCTTGTCCTGTCTGACCAGGAGTATTTTGGCGATGTCCCTTCTCATTTCTCCTCGTATTCCCAGCAGGCCTCCCTCCACGCGTCCAACTGGAGGTGTTTCTTCATCCAGCTAAAACCCATGGAGTTTGCCCGGGGACAGAAGTCGGCCGGGTCTCCACTGTATTCAACCCCAAATACCGCCTTTCCCGATTGAATGAAGGGGGTTAAGAGATTGCACTCGTGGTACTCGAAACAGCTCTCGTTAAGGGCCCAGTCGAAGTGTACGATTAGGTCTTTCACCTGTTCCAGATCGTTCTTGAGCCCTACGGATAGTCCCATGGAGTGGCATAAGAGGGATAACCACTTGTTGAATCTCAGCTGGTCCTGATAGGTCAGGGGAAAACCCGTTTCGTTGGTGTAGCCGTCTATGTTGTCAGGCTCTATGCCATCGCATCCTTTCTCTGCAGCGAGCCTAATCCTCTCTTTAAGTATGGGGGCCAAGAGATCTATACGTCGTATGTCTATCCACCTCTCTCCTTTCCACCCATCCAAGCCGCTTCCAAGAACTTCCTTGGGGTATAGCTTTGCGTCTTTTCTCCACTCTTCCCACGCCCCTGCGTTTAGGTAACAGATCACTTTTACTCCCATGCGATGAAGGGTTGATACGGTCTCTCTGCTTGTTTCAAATAGGTCGAGGTCGTAAACCTGGGCAGGGTAGGAGAGGTCTGTGTCACCACTCAGCTGCCATTGCCAGGTGGTACCGGGCTTGGGTCTCCAGATCTCTCTCACGTGCAGGATAGCCATTGCGTAAGAGAGGGAATCTGGGTCTATCTTTCCGTTGCCCGCTTCGTCCATTACAAAGAAGAGGTAGTAGTCTCCAACCGGTAGCCCGTTGACTTTCAGGATGCTCTGAGGGGGGGAATCTTTCACCTTCCCCCAGTAGGGGTTGCCTAAGCCTGCTATCCAGCTTCCGTCTCCCAGGTTGTAGGAGAACCATCCGAAGGGAGAGTATATGGCCGTCCAGCATTCTACTGTGCCCTTGCCCTTTGCCCCTATCTGGAACTCTACCCTGTCGTAGGGGGTGAGGTAGAGTTCTTGGGAGCCGTTGATGTAGGCATTGGGGATTACCTCTCCCGTTGCCCTCGGAGTCCACGTCGAAAGGAGAAGGAGAAGGAGTAGATAGGTTCCACTTTTCCTTTTGGTACTCATCTACCAGCCCTCGAGTAAAACCCTGTGGCTCTTCCTGCTCAGCTTGTACCTTCTGTGGGGATAGGGTGGTGAAGGGATGTGGTCTATCAGCCCTGCCTTGACGAGGTCTTCGAGAGATGCGGGGTAATGGCGGTAGATGCTCAGGTACCTTGAGACCAGCTGGTTCAACAGTATCAGCTCTTTCATCAGCTCTATCTTCTTTGAGAGGATTCTCTTCTCCTTCTCGCTCTTTGAGCTTTCGTATAGTGATACCAGGATGTCTAAGGCCGTCTGGTATCGTCCCTCCTTGTAGAGCATGTAGGTGGGTAGCCTCTTTACGTGGGGTGGGGCATTGGGGTACTGGGCCGCCACGGTTGCCCAGCGCCTGGCCTTCTCGGTCTTCTTCAGCTCCCACTTGTAGAGTATGGAGAGCCATAGGGGCAGTCTCCACTCTTGGGGATGGGTCCTCATTCCCCTCTTTAGAAAGTCCACGATCTCTGGAATGGCCCTTTTGTTGAAAGAGAGGAGGTAGAACGCAAAGGAGTAGGGTTCCATGTCTCCAGGGTCGAGAAGGGTGACGTTTTTAAGCATGCCCATCGCGTATTCCACGGGCAGGTGCCGTAGTCCCTTCTCCCCGACGTAGAGCACCAGCTTCACCATGAGCAGGTCTCCGAGACTTCTCTGCTCTCCCATGGATAGCAGGGAGAGCACCTGGGGAGAGGGCAGCAGGTACTCCCCGTTTGCCTGGTTGGTGGCTTGGAGATTAGCAAGACGCGACCCTACTACATAACCAGCGCATATGAGCACTACTGCGGTTATTAAAAATGCAGCCGCCCGTGCGCGAGGGGTCCCTTTCTCTATCACCTCTTCCTGCCTATGGTGCCCAGCCCCTTCAGGG
>CAZMTB010000150.1:0-6492 GCA_964569095.1 uncultured Aquificales bacterium | reverse complement strand
CGTCCAAGGCAAGAGCATTTTTAGATAGGATATACACTATTTTTCCATTTAGGAAATATGCAAGATCTGCAGATCCATCTTTGTTTTTATCCAATACGTAACTTCTTCACCCATCACATCCGCTCGCTTCTCGTCAAATTTCTCGTCTCCATCCTTGTTTACATATACCTCCTTAGAACTACTATCCAGCACAAGGAGTGTGACGTTTTTCACTCCTATCTCAACTTTCTTGCCTCGCCTTCTAACCTTCACCTTTGCCCTCTTGCTCAAGACGCGGGCCAATGGAATACCCCTTCGTGCCATCTGGAGGGGCACCGCCTCTCCCACCGCAACAAGGTGCTCAACCTCTGCCTTCTTAGACACCGCCCCCTGGGAGGGTGTCACGCTTGCCAGTAGAAAGACCGCGCAGATTGCGCAAAAGGTCATTGCCTTCCCTTTAACCAAGCCCACACGGTTCACCGAAGAACTCCTCCTCTTTTTCAAGGTATCACACCGCCGAATACAAGATGCCATTCTTACGCGCAAGAGGATAATAGAACGGTCATTTGATTTTTTGTGGAAAAGCAGCAAAAAGCCCTGGCAAGCCGTCTTGCCTCTCCATTCACGCGCTCACGCCTCACGCTTCACGCTCTCACGAATCAACGCCTCCTGAATGGCCACCGCCTGTTTCTCGGAGAGGCCAACCCTCTCGGCAATCTCCTGGGGAGAGGCCTTGAGTATTCCCTCAACCGAGGAGAAGGCCTCGAGCAACCTCCTCTTTCTCACGCCTCCCACCCCGGGCAGGTGGTCCAACGCCGACTCCTTCACCCTCTTCCCCCTCTTCACCCTGTGGTACGAAACCGCAAACCTGTGCGCCTCGTCTCTCACCCTTTGGAGAAGCTGAAGCACCGGGGAGGAAGGATCGAGCACCAAGGGCTCCCTCCTTCCCGGAAGGTGAACCTTCTCGTTCTGGTGCATCACCCTGTCTTTGGCCAGGGCAAGCAGCCCCACCCGCCCCTGGAGCCCCGCCTCCTCCAAAACGGACAGCCCCACCTGCAGGTGGCCCGGCCCGCCGTCAAGCAAGACCAGGTCTGGCAAGGGGAGATCCTCGTTGGAGAACCTGCGGGTTAGCACCTCGCGCATCATGGCGTAGTCGTCGGCACCCTCAACGGTACGAATGGCAAACCGCCGGTAACCCTCCTTCCTGGGCTCACCGTTGAGGAAGAGCACCATTGAGCCCACGGGATCCCTGCCCGCAGAGATAGAGATGTCGTACCCCTCTATTCTCTCTGGAAGGGTTCTCAGCCCCAACACACCTCTCGCCTCCTCAAGGATTCTCAACCTGGCCTGCTCCTCCTCGGCCTGCCTCACAAGCTCCTCTGCAGCCCTCTCCCTGGCCATGGACACCAGGGAGGCCTTCTCGCCCCTCTTGGGAAAGGTTATCTTCACCGCACCTCCCCTTCTCTCGGAGAACCAGCGGGCGTAGAGCCCAAGCTCGCTCTCCGGCAGGTCGAGCCCCAGAATCACCTCAGAGGGAAGGGGCTCGTGGTCCAGGGCGTAGCGCTGGGAAAGAAAACTGAGGTGGGCCTCAACGAGATCCACTCCTCTGAAGGGAAAACTCTTCTCGCCAATCAGCATCCCCCCTCGCACCACCAGCAGGTGAAGGAGCAGGCGGTCTCCATGCTGCGCCGCTCCCACCACGTCCCAGTCCACCTCTCTCTGCAACAGCACCCTCTGGCGCTCCATCACCCTGGAGAGGGCAAGCACCCTGTCTCTGAGCCTGGCAGCATCCTCGAACCGGAGCTCCTCGGCCGCCTTCTCCATCTCCTCTCTCATGCCCTTCAGGATGGAGTCCCCCTTGCCCGAGAGCACCCACTGAACCCCCTCAACGAGCCTGCGGTACTCCTCTTGGGAGACCAGGGAGCAACACGGGGCAAGGCACCTCTTCATCTGGTGATTCAGGCAGGGACGCTCCCTCTTTCCCACCACAAGCTCTCCCTTGCACTGCCGCAGGGGAAACACCTTAGCCAGCAACGCCATGGTCTCCCTGACCGCCCAGGTAGGCACAAAGGGACCATAGTACCTCGCGCCGTCGGCCTTCACCCTGCGCACGAGTTCCAGCCTGGGAAAGGCCTCCTTGGGATCTATGCGAAGGTAGGGATAGTGCTTGTCGTCTTTGAGGAGGACGTTGAACGGCGGCCTGTGGCGCTTGATGAGGTTGCTCTCTAGAATGAGGGCGTTCAGCTCGTCGGGCACGAGAATCGTCTCAACCGCCTCCGCCACCCCCACCATGTAGGCCATCCGGGGAGTGAGCCTCTCAACTGCGAGGTAAGACCTCAACCTGTTGCGCAAAGAGTTGGCCTTGCCCACGTAGAGCACCCTGTCTCCCTCTCCCCTGAAGAGGTAGACCCCCGGGTGGTGGGGAGCGGACCGTATGGCGTTCTCAACCTCTTTTGAGATCCTTCTCTCCATTTGGCGGCAAGAGGGTAACGGCAAGGAAAGGGCCTGGCAAGCCCCACACCTTGCCCTCCAAATCTCGCCGTATTAACCTGCCTCTCCACCGAAAGGGAGACAGGCAAGGAGAGCACGGGTGAAGACGAGCATCGCACACCTACTGAGAGGGGGACCCCGAAACATCAAGCGCAGGCTGCTGCGGGACGTGCTGATCATTCTCGCCGTCACCTGTTCCCTGCTGGCTGGTTTGATGATCTACCACGCGAACGCCATCAAGGAAAAGGTGGCGAGAAGCGTGATAGCCGACACCATGGCCCTGGTGAAGAGGCAGTTCGGACAGTTCGTGGGACCAATAGAGAGCTACCTTGAACTGGGGGCCCGGTGGGGAGCAGAGGGGGTCTGGAACGAGATGGACGACAAGACCCTCACCAAGCTGCTACTGCCCATGCTACAGCTGCATCCCCAGATAGCGTCGGTACACATGGCCAACTCCAACGGCGGCGAGTTCTTTTTGCAGCGTTTCGGGAAGAGGTGGAGAAGCCGGTGGGTGCCAGATGGAAGGGGACCACGAACCGCCCTCTGGAAGCTGTGGGAGAACTCTTCAGAACCCCTGGACTCGTGGTGGGAGACCACCTCCTACGATCCCAGGCTGAGGCCGTGGTTCGTGAAGGCCATAACCAAGGGACCCGGGGTGCTCTCGTGGACCTTTCCCTACCGCCTTCCCCACTCGGGTAAGATCGGGGTCACCGCGGCCATCTCGTGGGAGAGTCCCAAGGACCCCAAGGTGGCCCAGGTGATGGCCTTCGACCTCTTGGAGGACAACCTGATCCGGTACCTCAGGGGTCTGAAGGTCGGAGAGAACCGCCGGATAATCCTGGTGAGAAGGGACGGAACGGTGATCACCACCAACCAGTCTAAGGAGCTCCTGGCCAGCGGCAACAACGCCCCGGTGGTACCCATCGAGGAGGCCCTGAGGTGGTGGCGAGGAATAGAGAACAAAGACGCCAAAGACCTGTGGATCAAGAAGTTTACCCGAATAGACGGAGCCTGGTGGGCGGGGTTCACCCCTCTCCTGGAGAGCAGGAGAAAGACCTGGATAGGGGTGGTGATACCCGAGTCGGAGATCACCGGCAACGTGAGGATGGGCTGGCTGCATCTGGCCCTCATGGCGTTGGGGGTGCTTCTCATCGGGCTCCTGCTAACCCTGGACCTGGTGAGAAAGTACAGCTACCAGCTCAGGGACCTGCCCCAGAAGGTGTCGTCGTCTGACTTCGAGAGAGACGTGCTCGCCCTGGTGGAGGGGGGCGAGAGCGCAACCCTGGAGTTCAAGTCAACGGTGAGAACCAACCTGAAGACGGGAAAGAGGGCCAAAGAGATAGAGTTCGCCTGGCTGAAGACGGTGGTGGGCTTCATGAACACCGACGGGGGAATGATCGTGATCGGGGTGGACGACGACGGAGAGATCGTGGGAATAGAGGTGGACCAGTTCGAAAGCGAGGACCGGTGCCTGCTCCACCTGAAGAGCCTGGTCAACGACCACATCGGGCCGGAGTTCTCGAGGTTCATCTCCTTCAGACTCGGCAAGGTGAAGGGAAAGACGGTTCTCGTCATCGAGTGCGAGCGGGTGAGAAAGCCGGTATTCCTCAAAATAGGCAAGAACGAAGACTTCTTCATCCGCTCTGGTCCATCCACGGTGAAGCTCACCATGAGCCAGATGGTGGACTACCTGGAGGGAAGAATCTGAGGCGGTAACCGTGGGCCACAACGCCCCTTCCCAACGGCCAGCGTGTTGAAAACCGCACCAAACTGGGCGATACTGTGCCCACCATGCTGGCAAAGGTCTGGAGCGGGGCCGTGGTTGGGGTAGATGCCTACCCGGTTGAGGTGGAGGTGGACTTTTCAAGGGGGCTGCCCGCCTTCAACGTGGTGGGGCTACCGGATGCCGCGGTGAAAGAGGCCCGAGACCGGGTGAGACCCGCCCTGAAGAACTCGGGGTTCGACTTTCCCACCAAGAGGATAACGATAAACCTGGCCCCCGCAGACATGAAGAAGGAAGGGGCCGCCTTTGACCTTCCCATGGCCATGGGCATTCTGGTGGCCATGGCCATGGTATCTCCCACCCGTACCAGGGAGTACCTACTCGTGGGAGAGCTCTCCCTCAATGGCGAGCTCAAACCGGTGAGGGGGGTGCTGCCCATAGCCACCATGGTTAGGGAGAAGGGATTTAAAGGGGTGATCATTCCCAAGGGGCAGGGAGAAGAGGGGGCACTGGTGGAGGGAATAGAGGTGTACGAGATGTCCACCCTGCTGGAGGTGGTGGGATTTCTCAACGGCAGCTCCTCGCACCCACCGGTGGTGGTGGACAGGGAAGCGCTCTTCTCCCAGTCGTCGATCTACCAGGAAGACTTCTCGGACGTGAAGGGGCAAGAGGCGGCAAAGCGGGCCATGGAGGTGGCCGTTGCCGGCGGACACAACCTCTTGATGGTGGGAAACCCCGGCACTGGAAAAACCATGCTGGCCCGTCGCATACCCACGGTTATGCCCCCCTTGAGCTTCGAAGAGGCATTAGAGACCACCAAGATCCACAGCGTTGCAGGCACCCTGAAAGGGCCATTGATGGCCACCAGGCCCTTTCGCGCCCCACACCACACGGTGTCGGACGCCGCCCTCATCGGGGGAGGCAGCATACCCCACCCGGGGGAGGTGAGCCTTGCCCACAACGGGGTGCTATTTCTGGACGAACTACCTGAGTTCAAGCGGAGCACTTTGGAGGTGCTCCGCCAGCCCCTGGAGGACGGCGTGGTGACCATCGCAAGGGCAGCGCTCACCCTCACCTACCCCGCCCGGTTCATGCTGGTTGCGAGCATGAACCCGTGCCCCTGCGGCTACCTTGGCCACCCCACCCGGGAGTGCACCTGCACCCCCACCCAGATCAAGAGGTACCAGTCCCGCATCTCGGGACCGCTTCTCGACAGGATAGACCTCTTCGTGACGGTTCCCGCCCTGGAGTACCAGGAACTGAGGCAAGAGGCTCCCCAGACCTCCTCCAGCCAGATGAGGGAGCGAATCGCCCGGGCCAGAAGGGTGCAAGAGGAGAGGTTCGAGGGTAGCGGAATACACTGCAACGCCCACATGGGAGTGCGAGAGATCAAGGAGTTCTGCGTTCTCGACGAGAGGTCCCACGCCCTGATGGAGACGGCGGTAAGGCGGTTTTCGCTCTCGGGGAGGGGCTACCACCGCATCCTGAAGGTGGCCAGAACCATAGCGGACATGGAGGAGAGCGAACGCATCATGGCTGCCCACGTGGCAGAGGCAATACAGTACAGGGAGCACTCCTTGGCTTGAGGCCCACCGACAAAAGGGATCCCCTCGTCGCCAAGGTAAGGCGTTTCTGCCAGGCCCACTCCCTGCTACCGCCGGGAGAGAAGGTTCTGGTGGCCCTATCCGGTGGGGTTGACTCCATGGTGCTTCTGCACCTCGTCCTGGAGCTGGTGGAGAGGGAGAAGGTCGTGGCCATGCACCTCAACCACTGCATCAGGGGAGAAGAGTCGGACCGGGACGAGGAGTTCGTGAAAGGGGCATGCAGGGAGCTGGGAGTAGAGATCGTGGCAGAACGGTGCGCTGTGCCGCATCTGGCGAGGGAACGGGGGTTGGGCATGGAAGAGGCCGCTAGGTTTGCCAGGAGAAGGGCTCTGCAGACCACCGCCCAACGGATGGGCATCGCCAGAATAGCCACCGGACACAACCTGAACGACCACGTGGAGACCATGCTGGTTAAGCTGGTGCAGGGAACGGGACTCAGGGGTTTGTGCGGAATCTCGCCGAAAGAGGGGCCCTTCGTGAGACCGCTCCTTGAGACCACCCGCCACGAGATTCTACGGTACGCCCGGGAGAGGGGTATACCCTTCGTGGAGGACAGCACCAACAGAGACACCCTCTACCTGCGCAACTGGGTACGCCACGAGGTGCTTCCCCTGCTCTTGTCAAAGAACCCGGGGTTCCTCTCCGTTGCAAAGGGACTCTCGGAGGTTGCAAGGGAGCAGGTGGAGCTGCTGGATC
>CAZMTB010000149.1:0-11630 GCA_964569095.1 uncultured Aquificales bacterium | reverse complement strand
CCCTACGCGGGGTTTGCCTTCATCATGATGAAACCGTGGTCCGAGAGGAAAGAGCCAGAGACCCAGCTTCCGGCAATCATGAAGGCCCTGCAAGCCAAGGTTAGCGAGATACCAGAGGCCTATGTCATCATCAGCAACGCCCCGGCAATACCAGGCCTGGGTTCTACTGGAGGCTTCAAGCTCCAGCTCCTGGACCTCAATGGCCAAGGGTTGGACGCCCTCTCGAAGGTAGCAGACAACTTCGTTGCCGCTGCCCGGAAGAGACCCGAGCTGGCAGGGGTTTACACCACATTCAAGGCAAACGTACCCATGAGGTTCATCGACGTGGACAGGTTCAAGGCCAAGACCAGAGGGGTGAAACTGAGCGACCTCTTCGACACCCTCCAAATGAACCTGGGTTCCCTCTACGTCAACGACTTCAACCGCTACGGGAAGTCCTACAGGGTCTATATTCAGGCGAAACCCGACGCCCGTTCCACGGAGTCAGACATCTTCAAGCTGAGGGTGAGAAACCGGGACGGCCAGATGATAGACCTGGGCTCCTTCGTAGACATAAAGCCATACCTGGGACCATACACCATCTCCCACTACAACCTCTACAACAGCATAGCGGTGAACGGGGCCAACGCCCCTGGATACAGTACAGGCCAGGCCATAAAGGCCATGGAAGAGGTGGCTAAGGAGACCCTGCCCGAGGGATTCGACTTCGAGTGGACAGAGGTCACCTACCAGCAGCTGAAGGCGGGGAATCTTGCACCAATCATCTTCTGCCTCTCCCTGGTGATGATATTCCTGGTGTTGGCAGCCCAGTACGAGAGCTGGTCGATGCCAATAATGGTGCTGCTTGGAGTGCCCCTCGGACTTATGGGGGCAGTGGGATCGCTTCTCCTCAGAGGCATGGTGCTCGACGTATACGCCCAGATAGGACTGGTGATGCTCATTGGTCTAACCGCCAAGAACGCCATTTTGATAATCGAGTTTGCCGCCCAAGAGCGTGCCAGCGGCAAGAGCATTCTGGGAGCAGCGGTAAGTGCAGCCAGATTGAGGCTAAGGCCCATCTTGATGACCGCCCTGGCCTTCGTCATAGGGCTCATACCTCTGCTGATCGCCTCGGGGGCCGGCGCCAACTCCAGGCGTTCACTGGGAACCGTGGTTGTAGGAGGACTCCTGGTGGCCACCATATTCGTCATGTTCGTGCCCATCTTCTACTACGTGATCGAGAGGATGCTAAACCGGGGATCCGACGAGGAAGGGGAAGCCAACGGCAGCGAGGGCACTCAACAGCAAGACGAGGTTGCCTATGAAGGATAGAGTTTTAATTTCAATGTTTAAGAAGGAGAACCGTGTGGAAAGGGGTTTGACCATGGGAACAATACCGCAGAAGAGAACCACCCTGCTGGTTCTGGTGATGGGATGCGCGCTCACCCTGCTTCTCTCGGGGTGCGGCAAAAAGAAGGAGGAGGCCGTAAAACCACCCCCCAAGACCGTGGTGGTTGCAAGGGCCGTTGTGAAAAAGATTCCCATCGAGTTCAAATACAGCGGCACGGTGAAGGCCATAAAGAGCGTCGATGTAGTTCCCAGGGTCACGGGATTCATTGAGAAGCGTTTCTTCGAAGAAGGCTCCCTGGTTGAGAAGGGAGAGCCCCTCTATCTGATCGACCCCAGACCATTCA
Organism: uncultured Aquificales bacterium; assembly: GCA_964569095.1. Taxonomy (GTDB): domain Bacteria; phylum Thermosulfidibacterota; class Thermosulfidibacteria; order Thermosulfidibacterales; family JALWSI01; genus JALWSI01. The sequence continues at coordinate 9,957 of CAZMTB010000149.1, read as the reverse complement.
AGGCAAAGCTCGAAGCCGCCCAGGCCCAGCTTAAGATGCACAGGGCCATGCTAACCTTCTGGAAGAGCGAAGCCGCCCGCTACAGGAGGCTTGCCAAGAAGGGAGCCGCCTCTCTGGAGAAGATGGAAGGGGCGCTGGCAAAGATGAAAGAGACCATGGCCGCCATAGAGAAGGACAGGGCAGACATCGCCCTGGCCAAACTGGAGCTGAGTTTCACAAACATAACCGCCCCCATCAGTGGCAGGGTACAGCAGACGAACATTCACGAGGGCAACCTGGTTAGAAAGAACGTGGACGTGCTAACCAGCCTGGTCCAGATGGATCCTATCCAGGTGGTGTTCAGCGTTGGACGCAAAGAGATATACGGCCTACAGCTCATGAAGAGCCAGGGCAAGCTGTTGCCCAGGAACGAGATGGAGGTTAGGTTGATCCTTCCCGACGGGAGCACCTACTCCGAGGTTGGACGGATAGACTTCGTGAGCTCTCGCATCAATCCCGCCACCGACACGGTGACAGTGAGAAGCATCTTCCGCAACAAGAAGCTGGCCAACGCAGACTACCTCTTCATTCCGGGGCAGTATACACCGGTGAAGGTGACGGTTGGATACAACCCCCACGCAGTGCTGGTTCCCGCCGAGGCAGTCATCGAAGACCAGACGGGCACCTTCGTCATGGTAGTTGGCAAGGAGAACAAGGTGGAGAGGAGAAAGGTGGAAGAAGGTCCCACCTACAAAGGCTACAAGGTGATCAGCAAAGGCTTGAAAGAGGGAGAGATCGTGATCACCAAAGGGGTCCAGAAGGTGAAGACGGGCATGGAGGTTAAACCCACCATAGAGGCCATGGAGCCTCCCCCCTCGGCGGAGGATATGGAGAAGAAGAAAGGTGAAGGGTTTGAGCCGAAGCAGGGCAACTCGTCGGAAGGTTAGAGCATGAGAAGACTCTTCCAGCGAATTCGGGGCGAGAGGCTTGGAAGGAGCAGCACGGTCTGCTCCCTTCTGGCATTACTGCTTCTAAGCTCTGGTTGCACCTTAGGTCCAAACTTCGTGAGGCCCAAGGCCAAGGTTGAGACCCAATGGCTCGAGGCCAGAGACGCCCATCTGAAAAGCGAGGCCCCAGACCTGAAAGAGTGGTGGAAGGTGTTCGACGACCCCATACTCAACGAGCTGATAGAGACCGCTTACAGGCAAAATCTGGACCTTCAGGTTGCAGGGCTGCGGATCTACGAGGCAAGGGCGAGAATGGGAGTGGCAATTGGCTACCAATATCCCCAAGAGCAATCCATTGGAGGCTCTGCCACGGCAAACCAGATCAGCGAGCATGCCCCCAACTCCGCCCAAAGCGACAAGTACTACCAAGACTACGAAACCAGCTTCGACGCCTCCTGGGAGCTGGACTTCTGGGGACGGTTCCGCCGGGGGGTGGAGTCGTCAACTGCAGAGCTTTACGCCGCCATTGCCCAATACGACGACGCATTGGTCTCTCTAACCGCCGAGGTAGCCAGAACCTATGTGGCCATTAGAACCTATGAGCAACGCCTCAGGTTTGCCCATCAGAACGTGAAGGCACAGGAAGAGGCCCTGCGCCTCGCTAAGGCGAGATTCGAGGAGGGCGTAACCACCAGGCTAGACGTGACGCAGGCAGCATCCCTCTTGAAACAGACCGAGTCCCTGATACCCAAGCTTGAAATGAGACTGAGACAGGCAAAGAACGCCATGGCGGTGCTTTTGGGAGTCACTCCCGCCGAGGTGCAGGAGATTCTGAATAGACCCGGTCCCATTCCCACGGCCCCCGATGAGGTGGTGGTAGGGATACCCGCGGAACTTCTGAGAAGGCGCCCCGACATCAGGGCGGCAGAGTACAAGGCAGCTGCCCAGTGCGCCCGGATAGGCATAGCCAAGTCCGAGCTCTTTCCCAGGTTCTCGCTAGGGGGATTCATCGGGTTCGAGACCAGCGAAAAGGGTAGCCTTCTGAGCAATAACAACGCACACTTCAGCGATCTGCTGACGAGCAGCAGTATAAACTACCTCTTTGGACCGTTCATCAGGTTCCCCATCTTCAACTACGGAAGGTTAAAGAACAAGGTTAGAATAGAAGACGCCAGGTACCAGCAGGCCATTGCAAACTATCAAAACACCGTCCTCAAGGCCGCCCAGGAGGCAGAAGACGCCATGATCGGGTTCCTGAGAAGCCAACGAGAAGCAGAGTTGCTAGCCCAAAGCGTAGAGCACTACCGTGAATCCATGAGAATCGCCCTGCTACAATACCGGGCCGGCGACACCAGCTACCAGAGGGTGGTGGATATACAACGTGATCTCACCAGAGAAGAGGACAGGCTAGCAACCACAAAAGGGGCCATAGCCACAAACCTCATCGCCATCTACAAGGCCTTGGGAGGTGGATGGCAGATACGCTTTGGGCATAGCTTTGTTCCCGAAGAGACCCTGGACGAGATGAGAGGGCGCACCGATTGGGGTGATCTACTCAACAACGAGAGGGTGATTCCCAAAAGGGAGACCCCTCCCACGGGCAGGGAGGTGCCCCTTTTCAACCGTCCCGACTTTTAGCGTTGAACCCAAGCCAAGTCCGTTAAGGGTTGCTGGATGAGGAGAGACTCCACCTACCGCGCCTACATCAACACCCTGACCCATCAGGCCATCACGGTTGTCACTCTCGTGGTAGCCCTCATCACCATGGGAATCGTGGGCTACATGTACATCGAGAAATGGCCCTTCTTGGACGCCCTCTACATGACCGTGATCACCATCGCCACCGTGGGATTCAAAGAGGTGCACACCATGAGCAGGGCAGGGGAGATGTTCACCATCTGCCTAATCACCTCTGGAGTTGGCGTCTTCACCTACGGTGCGGCAACCTTCTCGAGGTTGCTGGTAGAAGGAGAGTTCAAGGAGGTGTTCTCAAAAAGGAGGCTGGAGAAAGAGATGAGAAAATTGAAAGACCACGTGATCATCTGCGGTTTCGGCCGTTTGGGAGAAAAGATAAGCCACGAGTTGAAAGAGAAGAATGAACCCTTTGTCGTGATAGAGAACGATCCACTACAGATAACAAGGCTTCAAGAACTGGGCTACCTCTACGTAGAGGCCGACACCTCAGAGGAGGCCGCCTTGGAAGAGGCAGGAATAGACAGGGCAAGGGCCCTTATTGCGGTTCTAGGCTCAGACGCCGACAACCTATTTCTCACCATCTCGGCCAGAGAGCTAAATCCCCAACTTCACATCGTGGCACGGGTGGATGATCCCTCCGCCACCAAAAAGCTGTACAAGGCAGGGGCAAACAGGGTGATCTCCCCCTACGACACGGGGGCGAGAATGCTGGCCAACGCCGCATTGAAACCAACTATTAGCGAACTGATAGAGTTGAGTACCCGTATGGGTCCCGTCACCATGGTGATGGAAGAGGTGGTGATAGAACCCGGTTCAAGCCTCGACGGGGTCCTAATCAGAGATTCGAGAATCAGGGAAGGCACTGGGGCAACGGTGATCGCCGTGAGAAAAGCCGACTCTTCCCAGATACTCCGCCCCCAGCCAGACATGGAACTCTCCAACGGAGACCTCTTGGTGGTACTGGGATCAAGGGAAGACATAGAGAAACTGCTGCTCATGGCAAAGACCAAGGTGTGATACAATTAAGGAAGGAGGTCACTGGGTCCTGAGAATTGAGGTTCCGCCTCATTAAGCCGGCAAGGGATGCTCAGAAACGCTATCTGGCCGGTAGATGATCTCCTCTGACGACACCTCACCCTTCACTGGCAACCCACCCTCCAACGCCAAGTGGAGCACCTCGTCCATACTCTCAACGAACCGTATGGTTAGCCCCTTGGTGATCTCCTCTGGCACCTCCCTTAGCTCCCTCTCGTTCTCCTTGGGAATTATCACCTCGTGAATCCCACCACGCTTCGCGGCCAAAAGTTTCTCCTTCAAGCCACCAATAGGCATAACCTTACCCCTCAAGGTGATCTCCCCCGTCATAGCAACATCACATCGCACCGGTATGTTGGTTATTGCCGATGCAAGGGCAGTGGCCAAGGTGATTCCTGCAGAGGGACCGTCTTTGGGTATGGCTCCCTCGGGCAGATGTACATGGATGTCAACCTCTCCAAACACCTTGGGATCGATGTTAAGCTGCCTACTACGGGAACGCACATAGGTTAGAGCCGCCTTTGCAGACTCCTGCATAACCTCTCCCAGCTTACCGGTAAGGGTGAGCTCGCCCTTACCTGGAACCACGCTGACCTCGGTGATCAGGAGCTCTCCCCCGTTCTCCGTCCAGGCCAAACCGTTGACCACCCCTACCTCTGCCTTGGTCTCGGCCCGTCCGTATCTGTACTTGGGAACTCCCAGGAACTCCTCGAGCCTATCCTTAGAGATAACCACCGGCGTACTCTTGCGCCCCTTCTCAACGATGAGTTTGGCACTCTTGCGGCAGATCTTCGAGAGCTCTCTCTCCAGGTTTCTCACCCCGGCCTCTTTGGTGTACTCCCGTATCACCGATAGAAGGGCGTCATCTTCCAGTACACAGTCACCCTTTCTCAAGCCGTTCGCCTTCAGACTCTTGGGAAAGAGGAACTGGGTAGCGATCATGGTCTTTTCGTACTCGGTGTAACCAGGAATCCGGATAACCTCCATTCGATCCAAAAGGGGACGGGGGATGGTGTGGAGGAGGTTGGCTGTGGTCAAGAAGAAGACCTTAGACAGGTCGAAGTCAACCTCCAGGTAGTGATCGCTGAAGGTTGTGTTCTGCTCTGGATCAAGCACCTCAAGCAACGCAGAGGAAGGATCCCCCCTGAAGTCAGAGTTGAGCTTGTCTATCTCGTCCAACAGCATAACGGGATTCTTCGTGCCTGCCTTGCGCATCATCTGTATTATGCGCCCTGGCAGAGCACCCACGTAGGTCCTCCTGTGACCCCGTATCTCTGCCTCATCCCTCACGCCTCCCAAAGAGACCCTAACAAAACGGCGACCCATTGCCCGGGCAATGGAACGACCCAAAGAGGTCTTGCCCACTCCAGGAGGGCCCACCAGGCAGAGAATGGGGCCTTTGATGCCCTTGTTCCTTGAGAGCTTGCGCACCGCCAGGTATTCGAGGATACGATCCTTCACATCCCGCAGCCCGTAGTGGTCTTCGTCAAGTATCCGCTGGGCACGCTCTATGCTTAACCGGTCTCTGGTGGTCTTGTTCCACGGCAGCTCCGTAAGCCAGTCAAGATAGTTGCGAACCACCGTGGCCGCGGCCGACATGGGAGGCATCATCTCCAGCTTGTGGAGCTCCTCCATAGCCTTCTTCTCCACCTCTTTGGGCATCCTCGCGGCCTTGATCTTCTCTTTGAACTTGTCAACCTCTCCGTAGCCGTCCCTACCAAGCTCCTTTTGGATGGCCTTGATCTTCTCGTTCAGATAGTACTCCTTCTGGTTCTGCTCCATTTGCTCCTTGACCCGGGTCTTTATCCTCTTCTCCACGTCGAGAATCTCGATCTCGATGTGCAGATAGGTCATAACCTTCTCAAGGCGCTCCTGAACGTCGAAACAGGCGAGAATACTCTGCTTCTCTTTGCTCTTAAGGTTAAGGTGAGTTGCAACCACGTCGCAAAACTGGTTTGGATCCCCTATGTTCTCCACGGCATTGGCGATCTCTGCAGGGGTCTTCTGGTTCAGGTTGGTGTACTCTTGAAAGAGATTACTGATGTTGCGCATGAGGGCCTCAACGGCGGGGGTCACCACGGGGCTCTCCTCCATAACTAGGCACTGTACCTCCTGGTAGAACGCCCCATCTATCACCCTGAGAACCTTGGCCCTCTGTTTACCCTCCACCAGTATCTTCATGGTGCCATCGGGCATATGAACACTCTGAACGATGGTTGCCACCACCCCCACCCGATAGAGGTCATCCTCTTTGGGCTCGTCTACATTGGCATCCCTTTGGGTGAGAAGAAAGATCCTCTTGTCCTTCCTTAGAGCCTCCTCAACGGCGGTTATACTCTTTCCCCTCCCCACGAATAGCGGCACCATAGTGTGGGGGAAGACCACCAGGTTCCGCAATGGAACCAGTGGAAGCTCCTCTATCTCCCTGCCTATTATCATACGCCTCCTCTACCCAGCCTTCTGGTAAAGAAATGTAGGCTCACAACCCTTTTCTACAACCTCTTCTGTGATCACGCACTTCTTAACCCCCTTGGAGGCAAGGGCAGGGAGCTCGTACATTATCTCGAGCATAAGCTCTTCCATTACGGATCTCAGGCCTCTGGCCCCGAGGCCCTTTTCAATGGCAGTGGACGCAATGGCCCTGAGAGCCCCCTCTGTGAACTGAAGCTCCACCCCCTCCATCTCAAACAGCTTGGTGTACTGCTTCACCAGGCTGTTTGCAGGCTCCACCAGCACTCTCAAAAGGTCCTCCTCCTTGAGCTCGTGCAAAGCGATCACCACCGGCAGACGCCCCACAAGCTCGGGGATCAAGCCGTACTTGATCAGGTCTACCGGCTGAAGTTGAGCAAGCACATCCCTGTGGCTATGCTCCTCCGCCTTTTCAATATCGGCACCAAAACCTATAACTTTACTTCCAACCCTTCTCTGCACGATCCTCTCAAGTCCCATGAAGGCACCACCACAGATGAAGAGAATGTTGGAGGTGTCCATGGATATCATCTCCTGATGGGGATGCTTCCGCCCCCCCTGGGGAGGCACGTTGGCTATTGTGCCCTCTATTATCTTAAGTAGGGCCTGCTGAACCCCCTCCCCGGAGACATCACGGGTTATGGAGGGGTTCTCCGCCTTCCTCGAGATCTTGTCTATCTCGTCGATGTAGATGATTCCCCTTTGGGCACGCTCAACGTCGTAGTCGGCTGCCTGAAGCAGTCTAACCAGCACGTTCTCCACATCCTCACCCACGTAGCCCGCCTCGGTGAGTGTGGTGGCGTCTGCAATGGCAAAAGGAACATTGAGGAACCTGGCAAGGGTCTGGGCAATAAGGGTTTTACCGCAGCCCGTGGGGCCAACTATGAGAATGTTACTCTTCTGGATCTCTACGTCTTCCCCCGAGTCTTCAGAGACGTCTATCTTCTTGTACTCAGAGGCCATCAACCTCTTGTAATGGTTGTAAACCGCTACGGACACCACCTTTTTGGCCTTCTCTTGCCCCACAACGTAGCGGTCGAGAAATGCCTTTATCTCTTTTGGGGTGGGGAGTTTACCCTGGTACTGAGAAGCCGGTTTTATGTCCCCCTTCTCCTTCAGAACCTGGACGCACAGCTTCACGCAGCGGTCACATATGTACACCCCCGGGCCCGTGATGAGACGGTTAACCTCTGCCTCTCCCTTGCCACAAAAGGAGCACTTCAACGGCTCTCTTCTTCTGCTTTCCATCATTTACCCCCCTCGCCCTCTCCCCGGTGGACGATTATGGCGTCTATCACTCCGTACTCCTTGGCCTCCTGGGCACCCATGAAGAAGTCCCTCTCGGTATCGGCTTTCACCCTGCGCTTGCTCTGACCCGTGTGCTTCACAAGAATCTCCTCAAGTGCCCCCTTCAACCTCAAGATCTCCTTGGCATGTATCTCTATGTCCTGGGCCTGTCCCTCAAATCCCCCCCTCGGCTGGTGCAGCATTATCCTTGCGTGAGGCAGAGCATACCTCTTGCCCTTGGTTCCGGCGGAAAGGAGAACGGCAGCCATGCTCGCCGCCTGACCTATGCAGATTGTAGCCACGGGGGGCTTGATGTACTGCATGGTGTCGTAAATCGCCAGCCCGGCGGTCACAACCCCGCCTGGGGAATTGATGTACATGGCTATCTCTTTGGAGGGATCCTCGGCTTCGAGGAAGAGGAGCTGTGCAACCACCGTGTTGGCAACCTGATCATCTATGGGCGTACCCAGAAAGACTATCCGATCTTTGAGCAACCGGGAGTAGATGTCGAACATCCGCTCCCCGCGGTCCGTCTGCTCAATCACGTAAGGAATCAAGCTCATGGATTACCCATCACCTCCTGGTACGACGCCTTGGTTTACGACCCCAGCGTTGAGCAGTAGCCGCCCGTGCCAGGGCCCTGGCCTGTTCAGGAGACACCACCCTGCAACGGGAGAACACGTACTCCAGGGTCTTGCGTTCCAGGATCTCCAATGCCATGGCGTCCAACCTACCCGCCTTGTCCATCCACTCCACCACCCTTTCCACAGGCATGTTTAGATCCTTGGCCACCTTCTCCAGCTTCTCCCTTATCTCTTCGTCCCCCACCTTAACCTCTTCCCTGTCGGCTATCCTGTGGATCAGGTAGGTGAACTGTACATCTCTAAGCACCTTCCGCTCCGCCTCCTGGCGCATCTCGTCGGTGATGGTTCCCGGCTCTTCTGGATCCATGCCCATTATTCTGAAACGCATCTTCACGTCTTCCATCACCTTCTTAACTCCCGACTCCACGAGGCTGGGAGGAACGGGAAAGTCGTGCAAAGCGAGGAGGTGGGTCTTCAGCTGGTTCACCATGGAGTTCCAGACCATATCCTCCTTCTCGCGCAGTATCTGCTCCCTCACCCTCTGGCGAAGCTCCTCCTCGCTACCCACCCCCATTTTAGAGAAGAACTCCTCGTCCAGAGGAGGCAGAATCATGCGCTTCACCTCCTTCACACTAACCGCGAAGGTGAGGTCTCTTCCTGCGAGATCGGGATCCACGTAGTTCTCGGGAAGTGTGGTCTTAATCTCCACCTCGTCTCCAGGCTTGGCCCCTTTCAGGGCATCGTTGAAGGCGGGCATTGTTCTCTCACCTCCCAGGGTGAAGGCTATGCCATCCTCCCCCTTCTCCTCCAGCAAATCATCTCCATCGTAAACCTTGTAGTCTATGATGAGAACATCGCCCTCCTCGGCCCCCTCTGGGCGCTCCTCGAAGGTGGCGTGCTCGGAACGCAGAGCCTCTATCTTGGCATCCACATCGCCTTCTGTAACCTCAACCTTCTCTTTCACAATGGTGAATCCCGTGTACTTCTTCAGCTCTATCCGGGGGTGAACCTCCACAGTCATCTCCAGGCGAAGGGGCTTACCCTCATCAAGAACCATCTCGTCAAACTGTGGATCACCCACCACGTTGAGGTTCTCCTGCTTTATGGCATCTTCGTACACCTTGGGCAGAAACTCCTCCAAAAGGCGGGAGGTCACGTAATCTTTAAACCTGGCCCTAACCACGGATATTGGGGCCTTCCCCCTTCTGAATCCCGGCACATTCACCCTCTGCCGCAAGTCCTGGTAAATCCTGGCGTATTCCCTATCCACCTCCTCCGCCGGCACTTCAACGATCACTCGCTCCTTGCACGGGGCCAACTCCTGGCGCTCTACTGTCATTGCTCCTCCCACAATCATTCAATCTCACCAGTAATGTGGGGAGAGAATCTAAGGCAAAACGGAAGATAAGGCAACCTTTTCCCTGCACTCCGCGAAAAGATATGGGGTCATACTAACAAATAAAAATAACCATTCACAATTTAGGGCATTGACTAAAGTATTATTTGAGACTAACTTTAAGGTGCATTTGGAAGATTCTATGGAGAAAAGAGGAGCGATACCGATAAAGAAAAGGGAGATGGCACGTCTATTGCTAAAATACACGGTGAGGAGAATCAAAGGTGAGAGAAGGAGGTGATGAGAGAGGCAAAGAGGGAAGAGAGCAAAGCAAACCAGGAAGAAAACTAGCAAGACTCAAAAGAGACGTAGAATCAAAGAGGAGGAAAGAGATGAGGAAGATAGGAAGAAAAGGTTTCACCTTGATAGAGATGGTGGTGGTGATAGCTATCATAGGCATATTGTCGGCAGTTCTGCTGCCAAATGCCTTTAAACAGATACAGAAGGCAAAGATCAGCCGCACGGCAAACGACCTCTACTCGGTGAAGACTGGCGTGCTCCAGTACTACGCCGACGTAGGCAACTGGCCAGGAACCTTGGATGATCTCATGTCGTCTTCGGCAGA
>CAZMTB010000148.1:0-2658 GCA_964569095.1 uncultured Aquificales bacterium | reverse complement strand
GACGACATACAGATAGCCCCCAACCTTCAAACGGGGGTGAAGGCCACTGACGTGGTGAAGCTAAGCTTGAACCTTTCTGGAGAGGCCCACGGTGACACCTACGAGGTATGGGAGACGGGACAGTTTACCACTGCTACCGGCGTGGCTACCCAGTCTGCTACCTTTACTACTGCTGGGTCTACTCTCTGCTCCTGCGAAGGAGTAAATCCAGGAGACGTTATCAGGATTTATGGTTCCCTCCACGATGGCACTCCCATTGAGTACAGCGTTGAGATCGTGAGCGGATCAACTGCCACCTCGGCCATGAGCACCGTTGCCACCCTTGGCGAGTTGATAAGCGCCGTTAATACTGCCTTCAACGGCACCTCTGGAACCACAGAGAACGTGGAGGTCACCTTTGAGGATGGCAAGATAAAGGTGACTGACAAGACCGGAGGGGCTAGCCAGCTGAGTTTCGGAATAGACTTTGTTGACGCGGACAGTTCAGGGAGCAAGTTTGAGGTTCCCACCATCTGGAATTCTCAGGAAGGACTGGATGCGGATACCCACGTTGTCACCACTACCATCTACGACGACAAGGGAACGGCCCACACCCTTAAGATAACCTTCACCAAAGTCCAGGGTCAGGATGCGGAGGATGATGGTACCTTCTTCACTTCTGGTTCTTCAAGCGACAATCCCAATTTAGATACTGGGATATGGAAGTGGGAGGCCACAATAGACGATGGAAAGATAGAGCTCGACACGGGATACAAAGGAAGACTCACCTTTGATGCCAACGGGAAGCCTACCCTCGTCTATTACGCTGCCCATACCGCTGACAAGAGGGGCTTTGCCGACGCGATAGTGAGTGGATGTGGCTCTAACTTCGACTACGACATTGATGGTGATGGCCTGATAAACGCCAGCTCCGCTGCAACCGCAGCGGTCACCATAGAGACGGTAGACGGCATGGTTTACAACCCCAATCCGGCTAACGGAACTGCAGCCCAGCTCACCATCAGGTTTGACGATATCGTGGGTTCTGTCTTCACCAACTACGGCGGTGAGTCCCGAACCATGAACGTTGAGCAGAATGGATACCCCAATGGCGATCTTGTCTCTCTTGCCATAAACGAGCAGGGTGTTATCAGCGGTGAGTTCTCAAACGGAAGGAGTCTTCCCCTTTACCAGATATACATCGCCAACTTCAGTAACCCTCAGGGCCTGCAGAAACTGGGCAACAACATATTCATGGAGACCCACAACTCTGGCAACAGGATCGTGGATGCCCCTGGCAACCAGGGGCTTGGTACCCTGAGGTCCTACACCGTTGAGATGTCCAATGTTGATATAGCGGAGGAGTTTACCAAGATGATTGTTACCCAGCGCGGTTTCGAGGCCAACTCACGGGTGGTGACCACCTCTGACGCCATGCTCCAGGAGGTGCTCGCAATGAAGCGATAACTCGTATGCTCGCACCTTTAGATAGATGCCCGTTGTTTTTTGTGTGGAGGGAGGGGATTTCCCCTCCCTCTTTTCGTATTCTCTTGTTGATCTGTCGTTGCTCTGTTAAAGGGAGACAGGAGGCCAAAGTGTGAAGGAGGGAGTGCCCTGAAGCTGAACGATCTTAGGTCGTTCTTGAGAAAGGAGGGTGGTATTGGAACCATGCCTACCCTTGCCATCAGGGTTATGCGCATGGTGGATGATCCAAGGGTGTCTGGCAGAGATCTGGAACGGGTTATCTCTTTGGATCCTGTAATAATGGGAGAGATATTAAAACTGGCCAACTCTGCGCTATACAGCCCCAAGTTTCCCATAACCTCTTTAAGGCACGCCATATCCTATCTGGGACTTGGGGTGGTAAAGAATCTGGTGATGATGGTTTCTCTTAAAAGCATGGTTTTAGGAGACGAGAGTCCGGAGGTAGAGGAGTTCTTGAAACATCTGTGGATTCATTCCGCGGCGTCGGCGATAGTCTCGGGTTTTATTGCAGACTCTTCTCCCTTGTTGGACAAAGAGGAGGCATTTATATGTGGCCTTTTTCACGATATTGGTAAGCTTCTCATGTTGAAGTTCAGCCCTGAAGATTACATGCCGATAGTAGATCGTGTGAAGAGGGGTGAGGGGGGATTTTTTGAGATAGAGGAAGGGACCTTTGACCTTGATCACTGTATGGCAGGGGCAGTTGTGATGGAGGCATGGGAAATGCCAGGCCATCTGACGAACATGGTGAGACAACACCATGCTAAGAGTGAGCATCCTATGATAGCCTGTATTGCCCTTGCCAATCTATTCTGTGCAACCTGGGGATACAGTGTGACCCCCTTGGAAGTAGAGATCTTGGGGTTTCCTTGGGCCATGCAGGTGCTCTCCTTCGACGCTGCTCAGTGGGAGGAATTGTCTAAAAAAGCCAAGGAAAGGATAGATGAGGCGGCAGAGATTCTGGATATCTAAACTGAGGTGAGAAGGCTATGGATATAGCAACGGTTATTGGCATTGTGATGTCTTTTGGTCTTATGGTTGCTGCCATCCTTATGGGTGGTAGCCTGATGACCTTTGTGGACTATCCGTCAATGATGATTGTTATCGGCGGGACCATTGGTGCTACCCTTACCAGTTATCCTTTGGGAGACGTAATAAAGGTTGCCAATGTGATTAAGAATACGGTGCTCTTCA
>CAZMTB010000147.1:0-2852 GCA_964569095.1 uncultured Aquificales bacterium | reverse complement strand
ACGGTTACAACCAACTCACTGGCAAGATCCAAAACCGCCTCTTTCACCGGCCCGGTGGTCACCCCGTACCCGTAGTCAGACACCAGCACCGCATCGGCGTTGTCTGAGGCCTCCACTAGGTTGGCAGCCAGGGCGTCAAGCCAAGGGGAACGGGGCGGTTCCGAGGCACCCCGGTCTATACGCACGACCTGCTGGCGGGCAACGTTCTTTCCCCCAGCCATCACCCTCGTCTTTACCGGGGTCTTCCACCCCTCCACCTGAAGAATACCCGAGGTGTCCACTCCCTTCTCGTGCAACAGGGAGAGCATCGTGTCTCCACCCTCGTCGCACCCCACAAGTCCCACGGGAAGGGGAATCCCTCCCAAGGCGAGAACGTTGTTAAGGGCATTTGCACCTCCGCCCAGCAGGTACCTGTCACCCTCGTGCTCCAGTATCAACACCGGGGCCTCCCTGGAGATGCGCTGGGGATGGGTTAGGAGGTAATGGTCGAGCACCAAGTCTCCAACAACCACCACCCGCCTTCCCGAAAACCCCCTCACCACCTGTGAGAGAGCGGGTTGATTCACTGAAGAACTCACCTCAGCAGCTTTATTGCACAGAACTCGCCGCACATCGTGCAGACCTCCTCCTCCTTGGGAGGCCTGCTCTCCCGCATTGCCCTGGCAGTTCTCTGGTCCATGGCAAGCTCCATCTGCCTCTCCCAGTCGAGGTCCCGCCTTGCCTCGGCCATGGCGGTGTCCCATCGCCAGGCCTTCTCTATTCCCTTGGCGAGATCTGCAGCGTGGGCGGCTATGCGGGTGGCGATCACCCCCTGGTGAACGTCATCTATGGTCGGTAACCTGAGGTGCTCAGAGGGGGTAACGTAGCAGAGAAAGTCTGCCCCGCAGGTGGCGGCTATGGCTCCACCAATCGCCGACACCAGGTGATCGTAACCGGGAGCAACGTCTGTCACCACGGGACCCAACACGTAGAACGGCGCCCCTCTACAGAGGCTCTTCTGTAGCACCATGTTGGCCTCTATCTGGTGTATGGGAACGTGACCAGGACCCTCTACCATCACCTGGACTCCCGCCTTGCGGCACCTGTCCACCAGCTCACCAATGATGATCAGCTCCTGTATCTGCCCCCTGTCGGTGGCATCCAAGAGGCAGCCGGGCCTGAACCCGTCTCCCAGGCTAAGGGCCATGTCGTACTCCCTGGCCACGTCCAGAATCTCGTCAAAGTGGGTGAACAGGGGATTCTCCCTGTTGTTCTTCTTCATCCAAGCAACGAGAAAGGCCCCTCCACGGCTAACCACCCCCATCATCCTTCCCTGGGTCTCCATGCGCCTAACGGTCTCAAGGGTCACCCCGCAGTGGACGGTGACGAAGTCAACCCCGTCCTCTGCGTGTCGTATCACCGTCTCCACTATCTCCCTCTCCCCCATCTCCACCACGGGCCTTCCGTCTCTACGGGCCTCAATGGCCGCCTGGTAAACGGGAACCGTTCCGATGGGTACCGTGGCCTCCTTCAGAATAAGCCTGCGGATGGCGTTTATGTCTCCACCCGTGCTGAGGTCCATCACCGTGTGCGCACCTGCTGCCTCGGCGGCCCTCAGCTTCTCCACCTCCTCCTGAGGATCGCTGAGATCCGAGGAGGTGCCAATGTTTGCGTTCACCTTGGTGGTGAGCCCCTTGCCTATGCCCACGGGCCTTACATGGGAATGCACCTTGTTCTTGGTTATTATTACACTCCCCTGGGCTATCAACTCCCTCAAGAGGTCAACGGAAACCTCCTCCTCCCTGGCAACCTGCTCCATCTCAGGGGTCGTCACACCCCTCTTTGCAGCTTCAAGCTGTGTCATTCTCCCATCTCCTCGCAAGCGGCCAGCCCCTTCGCCAGCTCGGCCGCCTTCTCCCTTGGACTGGCAGCGGTCAACACCGCAGACATCACCGCTATACCCCTGGCCCCCGCCTCAATCACCTCCCTAACCCGTTCCTCCCGGTCTATGCCCCCAAGGGCGAACACCGGAATCTCGCTCCTCGCCTCAGAAAGGGCCCGGGGAGTCAGCGGGAGGGCCATGGGTTTGCTTCTGGTGTGAAATATAGGCGAGAGGGTGCAATAGTCCACTCCCCCACCAGCCAACGTTCTAACCTCCTCCGGGGAGTGGGCAGAATAGCCTATGAGCCCCTGGTCTCCCAGGAGCTCTCGCGCCTTTGAAACGGGAATGGACTCGTCGTTCAGATGCACCCCGTCTGCCCCCACTGCCAGGCACAGGTCTACCCGCTTTGACACCAGCAGCTTCACCCCGAGATTCAAGGTGAGTTCCCTCATGTGGGAAGCCACCGTGTAGAGAACCGAGTCGCTAAGGTCAGGCTCTCTCAGCAGAAAGGCATCAACTCCCCCTTCCACCGCCTCCTGAAGCACCTGGGCCAAGGAGCGGTTCTTCACCATCATCCTGTTGCTGATCAAGAGGAACCTGAATGGCAACATGTGAGGGATTTCAGCCTTTCAACCTGCCAAGGATCTCCTGGGCAGCCTTTCGGCCAGAGAGGAGCATTCCCCCGAATATGGGACCCATGCGGTGAGAGCCGTAAGCAGCGGTGGCCGCCATGCCTATCACGAAGAGACCAGGATAAACCTCCTTGGTGTTCTCGGGGACCATCTCCTCGCCCACGTCGGCCCACATGGGTCTCTCGCCCACTATCCTTCCCGTGGGGGTGTTAAGGGTCTTGCCAAGCTTGCGGCTCACCACCGCTGCGATCTCCGCATCGTGCCCGGTACCATCAACCACGTACTTCGCCTCGATGGTGATGGGATCAACCATGAGCTCCGCCATCTCCACAGGGGTCCAGCTGAGCACCAGGCCACAG